>JAPKZT010000337.1 GCA_026393655.1 Actinomycetota bacterium
ACACCGCGCAACACTTCAGCAATTGGGCCGGCTTTAATTTTGTTGCCATCAACCCGCGCAGTAATTAAAACAGGTGGGGGATTATTCGCACCCGAATACCACTGTGTTGAGCGGTGACCAATCAAAATAACTTCGGCGCCATCTTGCACTACATCAGCAGCCGTAACTTTCTCTGGCCAGACTTGACCTGGGTCATCGCGACCCAAACCTTCGGCGTCGCTGCGATCGAGAACTTTGAAGTACAAAGTTTCGTCGAGCCATTTTGTCGGTGCAGTTGCAAACTCAGGATAGATAGTTAGTCGCGGCGCAAGAACTTTGTCGCGTTTTTCTGTTGCTTCGCGCAACTTGTCAAGCTCAGGCCAAGGGCGCTCTGGGTTGACATGGTCTGCCGTAACTGGCGATACACCACCCCAGTCGTCGATGCCAGCGTCGAGCAACACACCGAAGTCGTCGCTCAAATTCGGTGGCGCTTGCAAATGAATTTCTGGCGGCAAGATGACTCTTGCTGCGGCGATTGTCCATAAGTATTCGTCTTGCGGACAAGGCTTTTCGCGTTGCATAATCGTGAGAGGTTTCGGCAAAAAGTTTTGCACAATCACTTCTTGAACATGGCCGTATTTTGCATGCGATACAGCAATCGCTTCAAGTGCGTCGATTCGATCTTGTCGAGTCTCGCCGATGCCAACCAAGATGCCCGTGGTAAAAGCAATATTAAGTTCACCAGCAAAACTCAATGTGTCGAGGCGGCGTTTTGGTTCTTTGTCGGGCGCGCCGCGATGACAGTCGAGATCGTCTCGCAAAGTTTCGATCATCATTCCTTGTGATGGCGAAACGCGGCGTAACATTTCTAACTCGTCGCGATATAGCGCGCCAGCATTTGCGTGTGGCAATAAACCAGTTTCCTTAAGGACGAGCGCTGCCATGTCGTGTAAATAGTGCACAGTGCTGTCGTAGTTATTTTGCTTCAACCAGTCTCGAGCAACTTCGTATCTCAACTCGGGTCGCTCGCCGAGTGTAAATAACGCTTCGTGGCATCCAGCTTTAGCGCCTTGCTTAGCAATTGCAAGAACCTGTTCGGCTAACAGATAAGGATTTTCTAATTTTGCTGGTGGCTGAGCGAAAGTGCAGTATCCACATTTATCGCGACACAACATGGTTAGAGGTATAAATACTTTCGGTGAGTAGGTAACTCGACTACCAAAAGTTTTGTCGCGAATTAAACGCGCTTGACGCATTATTTCAGATGTGGGGATTTCGGCGACTGACGGTTCAAGTACGCGACGGCTCTCTGACAACATGACCCTCCTAGGGTGATTGATGAAACTATGTTGAGAGCGCTCGACTAAGGTTCTTCACCGTGTTAGAGAGGTGACGAATCTTGTAACTGCCGTGCCCTCTAACCGTAGCGCCGATCGCGAGCTTATTACAAACGCAATTTGTGTTGGTTTTAATTATCTGGCTAGGGCACGAAAAAGGGCACGAACATTTTGCCCAGAAATTGGCACGCGATGTCCGGTCCGCGAGATGAAACCCAGTTGCACCCCAGTGGATGGGTCAAGCACGGTGAAAACTTGTTCGTGCCCGTCAGCATCAACAATCACATCTGTCAGTAGAGGCACTTTTGCCTCGGCCAGTGCTTGTTGCACAAAACCTGCGTTTAGAACTTCGATCGCAATGTGTTGAACACCAGAACCGTGCGTCGCCAAGTGTGCATCAACACTTGGGTCACCAGGGCCAACCAAAACCACAGTGACGCCACCAGCATCTGCGGTAACGATCGCCGAATCTTGGGTGCGAGTGATTTTGAAACCCAGTGATGTGAGAAAAACCATGGCCGAATCTAAGTTCGCGACGGCAACAACAACATGATCAATGCGACAAGCAACTGTGTCAAGAGCGGATTGCGGGGTTGATCCTGAAACTTCAGCTGTTTTACTCGGAGCAATTTCGTTGCGTTCTTCGGCGATTTCAATTCGATGCGTTTCAGAAAGCAAAATCCGAAAAAGTTGCTCTGTGAAATCTGGATCTACTTGATTATCAATCGCCCACTGACGACGTACGGTCAGAACTTCTCGCACTCGTTGTGGCTGAATAACTGCCGTGCCTGTACCAGCTTTGACTTCAGCGACTTGGCGACAAACATCCATTCGTTCGGCAAGCAACTTGACGATTGCTAAATCTATTTCATCAATTTTCTGACGCAGTTGAGATAGATCGCTCATCGTCGCCACCATTTTTTGCTTTTCGTGCCTTGAGCGGTTATTGCAGTTG
>JAPKZT010000245.1 GCA_026393655.1 Actinomycetota bacterium
CTTCAGCACCAATAAGTTCGTACCCAGGCATGTATTGATTTTACTCTGAGATCTTTACATCTTCTCGAACAGCGAGATGATCCTTGCGTCTGTGAGTGTGGCTCGAAACTCGGTACCCAACGCATTGGTAAGTGGCTTTTCGTGTTTGATCGTTGCGGCAATCAACGCTTGGCGTAAATCATCAGTCAGGTTTGCACACACACCGCGTGGTAGTTCAACCTTTTGCAATTCAATCATCTTTCGAAACTCGCTGTGTGCTTGCGGGTAAAACTCGCTCATCGCATTAAGCACGACACAATTCGCAACACAGTGATGCATGCCAAAGACGACACTCAATGCAGCAGAAAATGGGTGGATGATTCCGACATAGCTCGTGGCGATTGCACACCCACCTAAATAACTGGCGACCATCAAATCGCTTCGTCGAGCATCTGCCATCATGTCGCTACTTAAAAATATATTGCGACAAAGATTTACAGTTTCTCGAGAATACGCATCACCGATTGCATTGCGATATGAACCAGCAAGTGCTTCAATGCAATGGATGTAGGCGTCCATACCTGTATAGAAATATTGATTGCGCGGAACTGTGCTGGTCAAACTCGGGTCTAAAATAATATGATCAAAAACTGTGTAGTCGCTGTTCATACCTAATTTGAGTCCGGTTTCGAGATTCGTCATTACGCATGTGCGCGTTGCTTCAGCACCAGTGCCCGAAATAGTTGGTATGCCAATTTTGTGAACACCAGGTACGCGCACCAAATCCCAACCTTGATAGTCGGCTGCCTTGCCGCCATTTGTCAACAAATTCGCTACAGCTTTTGCAGTGTCAAGCGTGATCCCGCCACCAATCCCGACAATTGTTGCCGGTTGTTTATGACCCGACGATTGAAGTGCGACAACAAGATCATCTATTCCTTGAGTAGTCGGCTCTTTTGCGGTTTTAATAAAATGTTTTGCATCACCAGCAATCATTCCAAGCGAGTTAAGAACATCATTACTGTTTTCAAAAAACTCATCAATTAAATAGACCGCATTAGGTGAAGCTTTTGTGCGTTGCGAATTTACTAAATCTGCGACTCCTGAAACTGAACCTTCACCAATTGTGAATCTTCCAACATTGCGGACATTTTTGACACCTGTATCAAGGCTCGTCATCACAGCCCTCGCACTGCATCAAACATTGATACTGACGCATCAAATTTGCCGTTGCTTGCAACCACGGTGCACGGCTCGCTGAAGACTCGCTCAGGCAAGTTAACGCCCTCTATTTCGAATGTACCCCCTGCGCCATTTACTATTGCTAAGCCAGCGGCGACATCCCAAAACATAATGTTGTGTTCGGCATAAACATCGGCTGCTCCAGTTGCAACAAGCCACAATGACGCAGCCGCTGCGCCAATCATCCGAATCTTTCCGAACGAGCGCATTGTTGTTGCAAAGGCTTCGACGGCGCGTGGGTCATCAATTGGAAACCGACTTGGAAACCCAGTGCAGAGAGTCGCTTGGCCGCGTTCTTCACGATCAGAGACATGAACAAGAACTTTTTCAACGTATGCGCCGATTTTTGGTCCACCAAAACTCAGTTGCTTTGTAACCAAATTAAACAGCACACCCAGCACGGGCTCATTGCCTTGCCACAATGCCAACGAAATCATCGAAGGGCCAAGGCCCCTGCTGAAGTTGTAACTTCCATCTAATGGGTCAATTACCCAAAGCAAATTTTTAAATTTACCCGAATCAATAAACCCAGTTTCTTCGCTAAGGATCGGAAACCCGAAACTGTTTAACCCCTTAATCAGTTGCTTTTCTAAAATTTTGTCGGCGGCAAGTTTGATTTCACGCCCACCCACTTGAAGATCAACTACTTCTTTGGCTTCTTGACTATTTGCGCGAATAAATTTTTTACCGACGTTGCGCACAAGTTCTGTCGTCGCAATCACGAGACCTTGAATATCATTAATTGTCAGATCGGTCATCGACAGGTCGGTCGTTGTCATATCGCTCATTGGGGTACCTCAGGGTTTTCAATATTAAATTTGTTGCGCCAGATTGGATCGGCGTAATAAATTTTATAGACAAGTTTCATCGTTTCGAAGGCATCGCGTGACGTACCGTTTTGCACGGGTTGATTATGAAGAATGCTTTGCGTAAACGCCGCAATTTCAGAATCCCAAGATGGGTCGTCTTTGTATTCAAAGAGCTCTTCCTTCGGGTCACCGTTGTCTCGATCTGGGTCGGCAGTTACCAAAGTCATTGTCTCGTTTCCATAACTTTTCGAACCGGTCAAAATGCCTCGCAAAATTACACCGCCGCGCTGCATATTTATGTCAAGACTAAATTGATGTCGCCATTGGGTCGCAGATGAATTAAGCATCGCCACGACGCCTTCGCCGGTTCGCATCAACGCATAAGCGTTATCTTCAACGTTGTATCCCCAATGACCGTTTGAAATAAAACTTTGCACATCAACGAATTCGCCGGCAATCAAACGCATTAGATCAACCATGTGGATGCCTTGATCTAGAAGTACTCCACCGCCGGCAATTTCTCGTTTGGCTCGCCAATCGGCTTGATTAAAAGTAATCAACTTTGATTTTCCATAAACGCCTCGCATATTAATGATGTTGCCAAAGCGACCTGAACGAATAATTTTCAGTGCATCTTGAACTGAATCGTGATACCGGTGATTAAACCCATACATCAATCGACAATTTGGATTTTTCTTTTCGGTTTCAATTACGCGAGTGATATCGGCAATGTCTCGCCCTGGTGGTTTCTCGCAAAAAACATGCAGTCCAAGATTCAAACCAGCCTGTGTAACTTCGGCGGCAATATCATTCGTTACACAAACAATTAATACATCCAGTTCTTGTTCTAGAAGTTGCTGGTAGGTACGAAAGTGCTTTACACCGTTTGGTAATACCCCATCGTCTTTGAATACGCGATCGCAAACCGCAACGAGTTCAAGATCAGGATGCCGTTCAACACAATCACCACGGCGCTTACCGACCACGCCATAACCAGCGATACCGACTTTTAAAACTTTTGTACTCATATCGTGATGTTTAAATACCTAGTCACTGTGCAAATTTTGATCGCTGGGCAAGTTTCAATCACTTTGGCGCAGCAGCGCCGTCATTCAAAAATACTGTATCGACGCCGTAGGCAATGAACGTATAGCCTTCGCGAATTCGCTGATCAAGCATTTTTGTATCCGGCTGAACAACATGCATTCCGCAAGGCATTTTATGTTTGGCACACACTTTAAGAATTTGAGAAAGTGTGTCAAGATACTTTTTATTCTCAAAGTCTCCGGTGATGCCGAGTGATGCCGACAAGTCATATGGCCCGACCATGATCGCATCCAAACCATTCACTGCGACAATTGATTCAAGGTTGTTAACGGCATCAACGTGTTCAATTTGGGCGACGACAAGTGCCTCTTGTGATTCTTCTAGATACGCATCAAAAAACTTTCCAAAAACATTTGCTCGTTGAAAGCCCACTCCTCGTCGACCACGAGGCGGCCAGTGGCATTCGCTGACAATTGCTTCAAGTTGCGCCGCCGAAGAAATCATCGGTATCACTACGCCACCAGCACCTTGATCAAGGGCTTGTCGACAATTAATTGGTAAAGGGCTTGCGACACGAGCCAATGGAAGTGTGCCCCCGAGTTCAAGCGCGCGAAAAATATCTGGTAATTGACTCAGCGAAACTGGCCCATGCTCCATGTCAATTGCAACCCATTGATAACCAGCACGGCCCATAATCTCTGCAATATTTGAATCAGGAATCTGCATCCAACTTCCGACGACTGCCGAGCCTGCACCCAATGATTTGCGAATTGTTCGCACTCGTTCAAGCCTGTTCATGGATACCTCAACTTACTGAGAATTGGTGGCGGGGGTAGGATTTGAACCTACGACCTTTGGGTTATGAGCCCAACGAGCTACCGGACTGCTCCACCCCGCGTCGTACCAGTCAGACTACCATCGGCGTGCCATAATCGCAGGTGCGATGGCTCTATTCTCTCGAACTCCAAAAGCATCGCAGTCTGACTTAGAAACCCTTAAGACAGAACTCGTCGAACTGCGTGAAGAATTAACTAAACGAACGAATGCCTTGTCACTCGTGACAGCAATGGCAAATGGTTTGGATCAAAAAATTTCTATCATCGATCAAAGAGTCACCAAAATGACAACCGAACTTTCGCATCAGATTCACGAACTTGGATCAGAAATTGAGACTTTGACAAAGTCTTCACAAGACAATGCATCGCGAGAAGCATTGGAGCAACTTCGTATTAACCAAATAAGAATTGCTAATGAACAAGCACGATACGAGATTGCTTTTAGACAAGACCTTGCCGAGCTGGTCGAACAAATTCGTCGAACTCAATAATTCTAAAACTAACTCTTAGAAAGTTCTCAGCCGCCGATTAGTGAAATTGCTTGACTAATTAAACTTCTGGCTTCTGCAAGTTTCTGTTGATATAGAGCAAAATCTGGTGGAGTGTTACCAAGTGCTGCGTCGGCTTCCGCAAATAACTCTTCAGCCTTTGCGAGCAATGCGTTCGGAGTGTCCAATGCTGTATTGCCGCCAGTGCTCGACGGCAAAGTTGTATCAGTAGTTGCAGTGCTGCCAGTTGTTGAACTGCCAGTTGCTGTGTCTTCGGGTGGCGTAGCAGTACCATCATTAATTCTGTCGCCAAGATTGTCTTTGAATCCCGGGAATAATTTAGCGATTGCTGTAGTTAGATCGTCAGCTAGTACAACTTTGTTGTTATACGACGCGAGGAATTTTCGTACGAATATTTGTTTTGCCGACGGATCATCGGGTCGAACGAACAACGGCCGAACGTAGACGAGACCTTTTCCGACGTTAACTATTTGCAAGTCACCAAAAATTACTCGAGAGCCTCTTTGGTCAAGCAACGTGATCTGCTGTGAAACCGCGGGGTCGCTGCCAATTTCTGCAGCTATTGTCGCGGGCCCTTCTGGAAGTGGATCATTTATTTTGAACACTGTCAACTGGCCATAAGTTGCTGGGTCGCTTGAAACAGTCATGAATGCGCGCAATTCTTTTCTTGCGTTATCTGCTGAGAACGGCACAAACGGACGCAACATTGAAAACACACCTGTTTTTTGGGCACTACCTGGCGCATGAAACATCGTGTAGTACGGCTCAAACCGCGCCACACTTGCGTCACGCACATCTCCAGTGTTAGCTGAATTTAAGTCACTGACGAGTCCGCCAGATACGGCGCCACTTATTCCTTCTGGTTCAATTGCAGGAGCTTGAGCAACACTCCATGCAGCGTTGCGATTAAAAAACATTGTCGCATCGTTGAACTGATATCGGCCGTAGGTATTTGTTTGCACTCTAAATAAATCTTCTGGATATCTAAAGTGTTCGACAAGTTGCTTCGGCGCGAGTGCCACTGAAGTGAATAACTTTGGAAATACCGATTGCCAAGTCGAAACAATTGGATCTTTTTGATCTACGACGTAAAACTTCATTGACCCGTCATAGGCATCAATAACAACTTTCACGCTATTGCGCACGTAATTAAAGTCTGTATTTAGTCCGCTACCGCTATTCAATTGATCAATATTCGCTCGCTGTGCATACGGATAACGATCAGTTGTTGTAAATGCATCCAACACCCACATGACTTTTCCGTCGACAACAACCGGATACGGGTCAGCGTCCATTTTTAAGAATGGTGCAATTTTTTCTGCTCGCTCACGAACATTTCGAAAAAACATAATCTGCGACTTTGGTGTGATCAAGCCGGAACCAAAAAGGTTGTACTCGCCAAAATGCACGGCAAATGCTGCTCGGCGGACGAACGACGAAAGTTGCACACCACCGGTTCCGGCGAATGCACTTGTTTTGCCATCAGCACATGACTGTTCTGCTTCGCGACTGTTTACCAATGCATACGAATCAAGGCCTTCACCGAAATACAACTCAGGTTGCTTCACATCAAGGTTTGTATAAATTGGTCTGCCATCAACTGTGACTTTGCTTGCTGGCGCAACAACTAGACCGCAACCATGCGTATATAGGAGATGTCGTGAAACCCACGTGCGGTTTGGAATGCCGTCAGTATTTAACTCTCGGGCGGCAACAAGTACTTGTTGAACTCGACCATCAATCGCGTAGCGGTCGACATCTAGATCACGAATCGCGTAATACGAAGTTTGACCTTCGTCCAAGACAAATCGATCACGCATCTGGAGCGGGTCAAGTTGCCGAACATCGCGCAATGGCTCAACATCTGCAGAGACATCTGCTGCGGTTATCAAGCCATACTTGACATCAACCTGTTTGACATCATTCAGACCCATTGCATTCTTTGTTGCGATCAAGTTGCGTTCAATATATGGAAGTTCTTTTGTACTGACGTTGGGCTGCACAGAAAAACGCTGAACAAGCGAAGGGTAAATTGTGCCAGCGACAAGTGCGACGACGACCCAAAGCATTGTTGCCAGAACAGGCAAGCGCCATCCTTTTTGTAGAACATTCCATAAAAATAAAACCGCTACCGCAAGCGAAACAAGAATCATCAAACTTGTTGCCGGTAGTTGTGCCGTTACATCCGTATAATTTGCACCCTGCACCACGCCACGAGTTGATCTTGTTAACTCAAAGCGACCAAGCCAATACGACGCTGCCCGTGATAACGCGATCAGAGCGAATAATACCGAGAGGTGGGCTTTTGCTTGCGGAGTAACCCGACGACCTTGCATTTGCATCTGAATCGAACCATTTAGATAATGGATCATCGTTGTGACAAGCGTGATTAGTACTAGTGCGGCCAACAACCAACCAACTAAAAATTCGAGAAATGGTAGACGGAAAATGTAGAAGCTTAAATCGCGTGAAAACAGCGGATCTTTTATGCCGAACTGTTGAGCGTGACGAAACAATTGCCAATCTTGCCACTGTGCCGTGGCTGGTAGTCCGACAAGAAGTCCGAGCACAAATGAAACCACAATACGAACTAGCCATTGACGCTTTGCGACTAACTGCCGATAGCCAGCGAGTGCTCGTTGCTCCGCAGACACCGGAACATTTTCTGGTGCGAGACGGTCAGCTAGCCAAAGATTAATCAACATGGCAACTGCGAAAACCGCTACAAATATTGCGGCGAGAGAAATCTTTGTTGTGATTACCCCCCAGAAAATATCTGTGCGACCCAACACATCGTGCCACAGCAAGTCAACATAGAACCCAGAAATACTTCGAGCCGAAATTCCACCGACGACAAAAACTGCGAATATGACTGTCCAAATCGCTCGGCCTTTTTTAAATGCGTTGAATCCAAAGCCACCTGTTGAATTACGACGGGGAAACGGGGATCTTGGTAAATCGGAGGGGTTCCGCACGGAACAAAGACTACCTCTGCGATGGAACTACGAGACAGCGGCATCCTGAGTGAACAACAGGATGTTCGTGACCAGTAGGAAAGTTTTCTCCAAGTGCGATTGCGCCGGCAAGCGAATTATCTTCAGCATCTGAACATGCAGGACCATTCGGATCAACCATCCAGCAGACCTTTATCCCCGCATCAAGAACTAGATATGCGCCTCGACTGTAAGCGAGACGAGCAATGTCGCTGACAAGTTTATCTATCTGCTGCATTTTCCATTCGCGGTAAACGGTGCGAATCAAACTTGACATCTCACTAGTGTCACCAGCGCTTTTTTCGACGCATTTTTGAATTCGCGTTCGTAACGGAAGCACAATCGCATCGGCAAGTTTTTTAGACATAATTTGCATCACGGTCGTGTTACTAATTTTTTTTCGAAGATCGGCTTTAAGACTTTTCGAAAGTGATTGCGCACCAGCCATTGCGGCTTCAATCAAATCTTTGTTCGTGGCTTCAACAAATGATTGAACCTGACTATCAAAACTGGGCAGAACTGTCTCTAATGCAACTTGAGCTTTTTTATTTTGCAGATAGTTGAGTACTGAGTTCTCCTCGTCGGCGAGAACACGCTTAAGTTTTTTAGACAGTGCTTCAACTATTGGGTTGAGCGCTTCATCACGCTTGGTAAAAATTTGCGGATCTGGCTTCGCCGAAACTGGTGCCTGATTAGATTTACCAGTTGCACTAGTCGTTGTATTTGACACGTCAGGCTTGACGATTTTTTTCTGAACTGGCTCGACTTGTTTAATCGAACTTGCTACAGAACTTGCACCTGCCTCCCGTAATTTCGCAAAAAGATCGTCCACATTTGGCTTTTTTGGCACAATGACATTTGGCGCAAGAACTGCAGTCTTTTCCTCCGATTTCGTATTTGTGTCGAGTGCTTGGGCAGCCGGGTTTACTTCTGGCACTTCAGTTACTTGAGATGGCGGTACATCAGTTGACGGATGCAAGCGGCGTGAAGTTCTGCCGAATAATTGAATGACATTCGCTCTGTGGCCTTCATCTGGTTCTGGCTTTATTTC
>JAPKZT010000083.1 GCA_026393655.1 Actinomycetota bacterium
TTTAAGATCCTCAACAAGCACCGAGCCAATATCTCCCGAGCCACCAAGAACAACAGTCATGTCTCGAGTCATCTTCAAAGTTTACTCGCGCCGAAATTTGAGCGCTTCGCGCCGCGTGTAGCGCGGTTTAGATTAAGCCCAGACTACGCACGGCGTCGCGCTCGTCGATCAACTCGGCGACTGAAGCGTCAATCATTTTGCGACTGAAATCGTTGACCGGCAAACCCTGCACGATGCTGTACTCGCCATTGGCGCATGTGCACGGAAACGACGAAATCAAGCCCGCTGGCACGCCGTAACTGCCATCCGACGGCACGCTCATACTGACCCAGTCTCCAGTTGGTGTGCCCTGCACCCAGTTACGAACATGATCCATTGCCGCAGTGCCAGCCGAAGCAGCCGATGACAAACCACGCGCCTTGATAATCGCCGCACCGCGCTTGGCAACAGTCGGAATAAAAGTTTCGCGCAGCCACGCATCATCGTTAACTAAAGTCGCAGCGTTCTTGCCATCAACTTCACAGTTGTAGAGATCTGGATACTGCGATGCCGAGTGATTGCCCCAGATCGTCATTTTTTTAATAGCAATAACTGGCTTGCCAAGTCGTTGCGCAAGTTGGGCGACCGCGCGATTGTGATCTAAACGTGTCATCGCTGTGAATTGTTTTGGATCAATGCCCGCAGCATTACTCATCGCGATCAACGAGTTTGTATTCGCTGGGTTGCCGACAACTAATACCTTGACATTTTTTTTAGCATTTTTAGAAATTGCAAGACCTTGTGGTTTAAAGATGCCGCCATTTGCAGTTAACAAATCTGCGCGCTCCATGCCATCTTTGCGCGGCATTGCGCCAATCAACAACGCAATATCTGTATCGCCGAAAGCAACATTGGCATCATCAGTTGTGATCACATCAACGAGTGGCGCATAAGCGCAATCGTCAAGTTCCATTTTTACGCCGTTGAGCGCACCAAGCGCTGGCGTCACTTCAAGTAGTTGCAAAATAACTGGCGTATCTGGCCCAAGCATCTGCCCAGAAGCGATACGAAATAAAATTCCGTATCCGATTTGTCCGGCGGCGCCTGTAACTGTGATTCGAACTGGTGTAGTCATAGCGAACAATCCTACGGTAAAAGTTAAGGTCGTCCAATTGCTTGCATCATTAAATCTGCATAGACCTTTTGACCTTCGATACGAATATGCGTCTTATCGCTGTATAGATATTCGGGGTGGGCATTTGCCACCGCATTCCAGTCGAACACCTTGACATTTTCGTATCTAGATGGCATTTCATTGAGTAGCAAGTTGTTTTTAGTTTGTCGCGCCTCATCTGGTACATGCACATTGACAAATAAGACCAACGGAACATCTTTGAGTGGCACCATTATTTCATCAAGTGTTTTTACATCGACCGTGTTGTTTGTGCCGAGGTGAATGATCACTACAGACCCAAGACGATTGATTGACTTCATGTAGTTAGCGATCTCAAGTGCCTGACGAAATGGACGACTCTTCAACGCATCAACCGTGACGCCGCGCTCGGTCAACACATTTGCGGCACCAAGCATCACCGAGTCGCCAATTGCCAAAATATCAATCACTTGACCGTCAAGAGACCCTGGGGCCGCCGGTGCTGTCGGCGCTTGCCCAAGAAGCGTCGTGCCCGTGATCACAACTGGTGCCGTTGATGCACCCGAGCCGAGTACATCAACGACGTTTTGTTGATTATCAGAAAGGTTCTGCGTGATTTCATCGACCTGAACTTTTGCGGTGACCAAGCTGACCACACCAAAAACGGGTAACAGCGAAAAAACTGCGATCAATAAAATTTGTCGCTGACGCCTCGCAACATCTCTGCCATAGCCGGGTGCTCTGAATTCTCTCCACCACTGTGAAATTGCGCCGTGTCGCACCGGAGTTTCAATCAAGCGAAAACTAAGTTCAGTAAACGCAAGAGCAATTAACGCCAGCACCACAAACTCGTAGGGTGTTAAACCTTTGCCGGCAAACCGACGATAAAACTGAAATACGGGCCAGTGGAATAAATAAAACCCATATGAGCGTCGACCTAGCCACACAAATATGGGGTTACCCAGACTGCGCGAAATAATAAACGAAGACGGATGAACTGCCGCTGCGATCAACGCAATACTGGCGAGATCTACGACAAAGAAGCCGCCGCGAAATAAAAAGTCGTAACCAATCGTGCCGGCATCGGTGCCTTCAATAACTGTGTGAAATTTGAACATCGCCAAAACGATTACTCCGAGGCCGACAAGACCGACTAGATCAAACAAACTTCCATCGCTACCGGCTTGTGATCGCTTCAATAGCCAAGGTCGCCACCAAATTGCAAGTGCGGCACCGAGCAACAACCCGCCCGAACGCGTGAGCGTGCCGAGAAATAGAAAATCAATTCTTGAAACAGAGTGACCAAAAAGTGACATGAATTGTTGCGGTGTCTGATCGATTGTCGAAATCGTGCCCGGGCGGTAAGTCATTGCCACATAAATTGCCACACCAACCGACATTCCAAAAAACAAAACACCGACACTCGGTATTTTTCGCTTGCCGAGTTTGGCGACCAGCAACATCACCAGTGGCCAAACAAGATAAAACTGTTCTTCAACTGCGAGCGACCACAAATGACGCAGCGGCACAAATTCGAATGATGTGAAGTAACTCGTGCCGTTCCACACTTGAAACCAGTTGAAACCATATAACAGCGCTGCGACTACATCACCACGAAGCGTGCCAAGCATCGTTCGTTGAAACAGCGAAGCGAACACCACGACACCGACAACCATCACCCAAAGCGCGGGTAGCAACCGCCTGAAACGACGCATCCAAAACTGCCCCAAACTAATTGAGCCGCTTTGCTCAGATTCAGCGAGCAACAGAAGTGTGATCAAATATCCGCTGATCACAAAGAAAACTTCGACACCGAGAAAGCCGCCGGGCAACCAAAGTTTGTTTGCGTGATAGATAATCACCGCGATCACTGAAAGCGCGCGAATTCCATCTAAAGATGGAATGTATGAAAGGAGTTGAGGTCGTTTGTTCATTATCCGTTTATATCTTCTAGTTACAGTCGCTATTCGGCGACCACAAATACTAGACGGTCACTCGACAGCAAAACTGAAATCTAGAAACCTGCAACGATTTGCGACATTAGATCACAAGCCTCAGTTGGATTCAACCCGATCATCACACCAGCACTTCTGAGCGCATCCATCTTGCCTTGCGCGGTACCTTTGCCACCCGAGACAATCGCCCCAGCATGACCCATTTTTTTACCAGCAGGTGCTGTGACACCTGCGATATATGCACTCATCGGTTTTGTCACATGATTTGTGATGAACTCTGCGGCTTCTTCTTCGGCAGTGCCACCGATTTCGCCGATCATAATAATCGCATGTGTTTCTGGGTCAGCTTGAAACTCGGCCAAACAATCAACGAACGAAGTGCCAGGCACTGGGTCGCCGCCGATGCCGACACAAGTTGATACACCAATATTTAATTGCTTGAGCTCATAAAGTGCTTGATAAGTAAGTGTGCCCGATCGCGAAACGATGCCCACGTTTGGTCCGTTCTTAGTTGGCAACGCTGCGATCTCGCCAGCGGTGATACCGATGTTGCATTTGCCGGGGCTTATGATGCCAGGGCAGTTCGGCCCAAGCAACCGCGTCTTTGGAAAATCGCGTTGCAGGTTTGCAAACACTCGCGCTTCATCTTGCGCTGGTACACCTTCTGTTATGCAAACAATAAAACTGATTCCGGCGCGAGCGGCCTCAAGAATTGCCGCGGGCGCTGCCTTCGGCGGCACAGCGATAAACGATGCGGTTGCCCCGGTTGCGATAACTGCAGCTTCAACGCTGTCGTATACGGGGATACCTTCAACGTCTTGACCGGCCTTGCCAGGTGTTACACCAGCAACAACTTGAGTGCCATAGTCGCGATTTCGCAACCCATGAAACCGCCCTTGTCCGCCTGTCAAGCCTTGCACCAATACTTTTGTATTTTCGTTTACAAATATTGCCATGTTGTTAATTCTTTCCTGCGAGATCGACTGCAACGCGAGCAGCCTCAAGCATTGTTGACCGCGACATTAGTTGTGACTCGTCAATGCCAGCATTTGCAATGATCGCACGACCCTCGATGGCATTAGTGCCGTCAAGTCGAATCACAATCGGTGCACGCAGTTTGACGCGCTTCATCGCTTCGACGATTCCCTTGGCGACTTCATCACCTCGTGTGATTCCACCAAAGATATTGATAAAAATGCTTTTCACTTTCGTGTCCGAGTTGATCACTTCAAGCGCCGCGGTCATCAGTTCGGCGTTCGCGCCACCACCGATGTCTAAAAAGTTGGCAGCCTTACCGCCGACTTGATTGACAACATCAAGCGTGCTCATTGCCAAACCGGCGCCGTTGGCGATGATACCAACTGTGCCGTCAAGTCCGATGTATTGCAGATTTTTTTCGCGGGCGAGTTTTTCGCGCTCGTCAAGTTCTTCGGTTGCGCGGTATTCATCCCACTCTGGGTGTCGAAATGCTGCGTTATCGTCAAGCGTCACTTTGGCATCAAGTGCATGCACTTCACCGTTTGGTTTTAAAATCAGTGGATTAATTTCGGCCAAATCGCAATCACCTTTAGTGAAGCACTCATAAAGTTTGACGAGCATCGCTGCAACTCCGTCGATTGCTTTTTGCGAAATTTGTGCGTCGACAACTGCACGTCGAGCAGTTTCAAGACTCAAGCCTTCAATTGGGTTGACATATAACTTGACGATCGCAGTTGGGTCGGTAACCGCAACTTGCTCGATCTCGACTCCACCTTGTGCCGAGAGCATCAACAGATGTCGCTTGGCAGAGCGGTCGAGTGTGAACGATGCATAATATTCTTCGGCGATATCTGATGCGTGTTCAACCCAAACGCGTTTGACAACATGGCCTTTGATATCCATGCCCAAAATATTGCCCGCGTGCGTGCGAACTTCGTCGGCATTGTTCGCGAGTTTGATTCCACCTGCTTTGCCGCGGCCACCGACTTGCACTTGAGCCTTAATCACAACAGGGTATTGCGCCAATTCGGCCTGTTTCACTACCTCATCAACAGTTAATGCAACACCACCAGCAGAAACAGCAATGTCGTAGCGCGCGAAATATTGTTTGCCTTGATATTCAAATAAATCCACTTAACTTCCTTTTTATATTTTGCTTGTGTTATGAAACTTTATTTTTCGCGCGCGTCAAGTGCAATCTCTAGCCATTTTGCGATTTCGCCAAGCGACGAACCTGGCCCGAAAATTTCACCAACACCCTGTTGTTTGAGCGTGACTATGTCTTCAAGTGGAATAACCCCACCGCCAAAAATTAAAACCTCGCCGAGTTTTCGAATTCGCAATTCTTCCATCACACGAGGAAACAAAGTCAAGTGGGCCCCTGAAAGTAATGAGAGACCGATTGCATCGGCATCTTCTTGCAACACCGTTTCGGCAATCTGCTCGGGGGTTTGGTGCAAACCCGTATAAATGACCTCAAATCCGTGATCACGAAGGGCGCGGGTGATCGTTTTGGCTCCCCGATCATGGCCATCTAGACCAGGTTTTGCAACAACAACTCGATAATTTCGTTTCACGACTTATTAACCTTACGACATGAAACGAGTCGAATTCACATCGCCAATTTCACGAGCGATCATGCCAATTGTTGGCGGTATCGCAGGTTTCGCATTGCTTTTTGGAGTGACGTGGATTTTGGCAAGCACCTCAACTAAAAATCGTCAGAGTCGACCCCAGACGATTCCGCAGACTTTTGAAATTGGGGATGTAAAAGACGTAGCCAAAAGCATCGATCAAGATGGCCCAATTTTGTACCCAGACTTGCGCGACGCAACTGGCAAGCGTTCGATCGTGATTGACCACACAGGCACTAACACAGCAAAGGGCTGGCAGGTTTACTATGCCTACCCTGCAGACCGCACTGAGACCTGCTTAGTTGAGCATCTTAAAAAATCTCGCAACTTTAAAGACTGCGATGGTCGAACGCTTGCAGTTGAACAATTAAAACTTCCGCTTGACGTGAGACCTATTGTCGAAAATCTCAAAACACTTTTAATTGATTTACGCGCGGGCTAGAAAGCTAGCAAGTTAATTAGCTAGCTAACTAGTTTATTTTTTTAAGCGGCGCCCAAGCCAGCGCTAAATGTTTCGTACCATGTTTTGCAAATTCAATTGCTGCTTCTGTTGTCTCACCAGAACCGCGAATGTTGATAATCACACCTTCACCAAAAGATGGGTGTTCAACATCGTCGCCGACTTTTAGGCCGGCATTCGCACCGACCATATCTTGCGCTGTGCCACTGTCGCGACGATATTTCGGAATCGTTGCTCGTGTCCATTCAATTTTTTGGCCAGTGCTCTGATCTGCGCTCGGACGAAAACCGCCTCGGCCTTCATCGGCGCCAGAGTCGATACTGCCTTCGCGTTGCAACAACTCACTTGGTATCTCATCTAGAAACCGCGACGGCGGGTTGTATTGCTTTGAGCCATACAAGTTGCGGCTCCAGGCGTGCGACAAAAACAATTTCTCTTTTGCGCGAGTAATGCCGACATACGCCAAACGACGCTCTTCTTCGAGTTCGACTTGATCGGTAAGCGCACGACTATGCGGAAATATTCCTTCTTCTAAACCAACAATGAAGACAACAGGAAACTCAAGACCTTTCGCAGCGTGCAACGTCATCAAAGTCACGTGATTGTCAGAATCAATTTGATCAGTGTCAGCGACGAGTGCAACTTGTTCTAAAAATTCATCGACTTGTGTGAACTCGCTGGCACTACCAATAAGTTCAGATAAGTTTTCGTGCCGACCTGCAGACTCAACGGTGTCTTCGGCTTCAAGTTCTTTGAAATAACCGCTGGCTTCGAGCGCGTGACGCAAAACAGGCCCCGGCCCTTGGCCAAGTCGCGATTCGAGATCATCGATTAACGCAATAAACGCAGCGATGCCTTTTGCGCCAGCACCACCAACACCGGCCTCAGTTGCACGACGCAACGCCAATGCAAAAGAAATTTGTTGACTTGCGGCGAAAGCATCAATGCGGTCGACTGTTGTGTCGCCAATGCCGCGCTTGGGCACATTTAAAACGCGCTTCAGGCTGACTTCGTCGAGTGGGTTGGCCGCGCAACGAATATATGCGAGGGCATCTTTGACTTCGCGTCGGTCATAGAACCGCGTACCGCCAATAACTTTGTACGGCACACCAGACTGCATAAAACTCTCTTCAAGCACACGGCTCTGCGCATTGGTGCGATAAAACACAGCCATCTCACGCCACTGGCGCGCGTCAGACTCGTGCATTTGTTTAAGTTGCGAAACAGTCCAGTTTGCTTCGTGATATTCATCGTCGGCGTAAAAACGCACGACGCGGTCGCCTTTGCCAAGTTCTGTCCAGAGTTCTTTGGGTTTACGCTCGGCGTTATTGGTTATCACCGCGTTAGCGGCATCTAAAATTGTTTGCGTGCTGCGATAATTTTGCGCCAATACAACAACGGTCACTTCAGGAAACGCCGTTTCAAACTGCAAGATGTTTCTAAAATCGGCACCGCGAAAGCGATAAACAGATTGGTCTGTATCGCCCACAACGCAGACATTGTGTTGCGCGCTGGCATCATCAGCAGATGCCAGCCTGAGCACGATTTCATTTTGCGCCATATTCGTATCTTGATATTCGTCAATCAAAATATGTTCAAAGCGTTGTTGATATTGCGCCAGAACATCTTTGTGTTGACGAAACAACTGCACCGTGTTGAATAACAAATCATCAAAATCCATTGCGCCGGCCTTGATTAAGCGATTTTGGTATTCGCGATAAACCTCGGCGTATTTTGTATCGAATACATTTTCGGCTTGCGTGGCAGCATCGTAGGGCGACAGCAATTCGTTTTTCCATAGGCTGATTCGCGCCTGCACACCGCGCGCCGGAAATCGCTTTGCATCAAGCCCAAGGTCGCGAATCACATAGCCGATTAATCTTTTTGAATCTGATTGATCGTAAATTGAGAAAGTTTTCGGAAACCCAATCTGCTCAGCCTGCATTCGCAAAATTCGCACACACGCAGCGTGAAAAGTGCTGACCCACATTCGTTCGGCGACTCTTCCGACTAGTGCTTCGACTCGCTCACGCATCTCACCGGCTGCCTTGTTGGTAAACGTGATCGCCAAAATTCGCATCGGGTGCGTGCCTTGGCTGATCAGATGCGCCACGCGGTGCGTTAACACACGCGTTTTACCCGAACCTGCGCCCGCAATCACCAATAACGGCCCGCTCGGGTGCAACACGGCGTCTTGTTGATCTGGGTTCAACGACGCGATGTCTAGAGAAATGTTGGGTTTATGCTCTGTCACTACCCCTGCAGACTAGAGGCAGGGTATGCGCTTATTGCGCCGCATATTCAAGCAGAATCGTGAGTCGTGACTAGTAACAACAAACTTTTTATTTTGTTACCGCCCTCCGAAGGCAAAGCCCCATCAGGTGCTACCAGCACGAAATTTAAAGAGACAGACGGCAAATTTGGTAAGTCATTAGCAAAACAACGTGCTGAGATTATTTCTGCTTTACGGATACAAAACGGTGGCTCGCAGAAACTACTAGGCGTGTCTGGCACACATCTGTTGAGAGCACAGCAGGCGAATCTTGCGTTGCGCGGTGCAAAAACTCTGCCGGCTCGTGAGCGATACACCGGCGTCGTGTGGGATCACTTAGATCTTGCGTCGTTAACGAGCGCACAACAAAAATTTGCAGATGCGAACATCATTATTGTTTCTGGGTTGCTTGGCTTAGTTTGCGCTGGCGATGCAATACCCGACTATCGTCTAAAAATTGGCGCGTCACTTGCACCAATGGGCAAACTTTCAACTTGGTGGCGCGAAACAATTTCGCTGACGTTAAATAAATACTGTGCAGGCGCGGTGGTAATTGATTTGTTGCCTCAAGAACACTCGGCTGCATTCGTGCCAAATGAGAAACTTCTCAACGAATATTTCAGAATTGACCTGGCAACAAAATCAGGCACAGCAGGCGGACACGACGCAAAGGCAGCCAAAGGTCGACTAGCGCGTCACTTAGTTACGAATCACAGCAATCCAGTTGCGGCATTGAAAACTTTCAAAGACCCAAAATTTAAGGTGCGGGTTTTAAAAAAGTTTTAGTTTTAAAAACTCGATTACACGCTGCACACCGAGTTCTTTGTGTTGTTCAGTGAGCACTGAATGATCTGATTTTTTTGTTGATTCAAACTCAACCGCGATAAATGCATCACCAAGCAATTTATGTAACTCAGCAAACCGCGTGCCAACACGTTTGTCGCCAGTAAAGCGCAGACCGAGTACTTGGCAGCCCTCGCTGGCGCGTTGTGCAACTCGCGTTGCGTCTTGAGGCGAAAGACCCAAATCAGCCGAGCGCTTGACACTAACCGCAAACGGCAGTGACGGTTGTGAGAGCACGGGCGCGACAACGATGTCATCAACCATCATCCCGAGAGCAAAACCACCGCTAAAACACATACCGATTGCACCGACGCCTTTGCCACCAAGTTCGTCGTGAAGTTGTTTGGCTAGTGCCCGCAACCAAGATACAACTGGCGAAGTTTGGCCTACAGCCATTGTCGTGAACTCTCTTGAGATACAAACTTTCAACATCGACGACGCCATATATTTACCACTCGGTGCCACACCAGTTGTACCAACAAGTAATGGCATCACAACTGTAAACCCAGCGTCAACAACTTCGTTCGCGAATTTTTCAACTGCTGGTGTGATACCAGGTATTTCGTGAACGATAATTACAGCGGGTCCGTTGCCTTTGCGAAAAGTTTCATGAGTCACACCAACGTGCGAAAACTTTGAGCGCGACCAACCGAACATTATTTAATAATTAACTATTTACTTGGGCCGGCCGACGCCAGTCACACTTCCCCAACTAATCGCATAAACTTTTACAACATCGCCAGTTCGTGGTGACGCAACTGCTTGTCCGCCGCCAAGATACATTGCGACGTGGCTGACTGGGTTGTGCGTAAAAATCAAGTCGCCCGGCTGCGCCGAAGAAGTTGGAACACGCGTTAATCCGTCATATTGCGAGCGCGACGAGCGCGGAATACTCACGCCGGCCTTACTCCACGCATAGGCCATCAATCCAGAACAATCAAACGCTTCACCAGGCGAAAGCGCACCATATTGATACCGCACACCAAGTTGCGACAATGCTGCTTTAACTGCAATGCCAGCCGACGACGACGGCGCAGGCACATTCGAGATTTTTATTTTTGAAAACGATGCAGCAATTCGTGCTGCCTCTTCAAGTGCTGCTGCCGCGCGTTTACTTTGTTCACCACGCAACAAATCACCTAAGTCTCGCAAGGCTTCTTGCTCACGCGCCGTGTATGCGTTTTCGCTCGCCTTGGCTGCGGCTAATCGTTTCTTTGCATAATCGGCAATGCCACCAGAGCGAGTCCGTTGACTTTCAAGTTGTTTGCGTTCGCGGGCAATATCTTCGATCGTTCCTTGCAATGCGTCGAGTCCATTGACACCAGTGTTAAGTGCAACCGAAGTTAAATAAGATTTACGCACTGCGTCAGACAAAGTGCCAGTTGAACTCAGAATGCTGGCCAAACTATTCGAAATTGAACTGCCGACGAAGGTTTTTAACGCGACATTTTGCAGTTGAGCCTGCATCGTCCCAAGTTCAAGTTCTTTAGCTTTGATTCGGCCCTCGGTGGCTGCGATTTCTTTATCAAGTTCGAGGCCGTCGTTAACCGCTCCGGCATAATCTTCGGCCAAATTATCCATTGCTTCGGCGAGTCGGTCAAGTTCATCGAGGATCGCATTGACTTCACGCTGTTTATCATCGGAGGTCTGTGGCAGTCTCGCGCTAGACGGCTCGTAGTTGGCAGCCTGAGCCGCGGCAGGGGCTAACCCCGTAACCAGCGAAATGCAACAGATGGCACCAATTAAAGGTGACACCGTCCTACGAAAACGCCCAATGGCGTTGCGGGTCATGATTCACCCAGTCTAACGGTTTTGCTAAACCGCTAGAACCATAAGAAAATGTGACACCAGACCGCTAAATCAGACGCCAAACCAGACAGTATTTACAGTTCTGATTTGAGATCTTGCTTATCCATAAGCTCTAATTCTCACTAGACCTGCTGGTTGAGTCTTGGTACGGTCCCAACTCATTTGACCACTATCGAACCATTGTCTCCAAGCCCTATTTGTATAGGCCTGGCTTGTCCCGTCTGTTCCACCAGCCCACGAAGATGCAGGTCCAGGCGGAGCAGCGGTCGGTGAGGCGTCAACTTGAGAAGAAGTGAAATACTCTCCAGCCGTGCCTGATGGCCACCCAACAGATGCTCTGTTTCTGAAAAGTTCATTCAATTCATCTCTTGATGGTATAAACCAATTGGTGTCAGAACCTAAAAGGCTGAGTAAGTTCAAACTGTTGTTGCACGCCGCTCTCATTAACGCAGTATTGTTTGCGCCTGCACCAATGCCTGTGCCCGTGCCCGCGACGGATGTCGAAACGCTGCACCAGTCTTGGGCAACTCCACTTACGTTCTCCCACTCTAAATACCTACAGGTTGGGGTGCATGCTGAGCCTGGCGATGCAAAGGGGGTCGTCGCAATATAGAACACGACCGATGTACCACCTGAAATTCCTGCTGCTCCGATAGTTGGTGTTGGGATAGTTACTGCAATGAAGTTCGTCGTCCCGGGTGTTGTAATTGTCAAAGTCGTCTGAGCATTAGGAGTCGTTGCCGTATCAGTCATTGAAAATGTAGCAGCTGCTGTCAAACTTGCGTTGACTGTCGCGCCACCAGTGGTTGCCGTTGTGGTTGCTGTGATTGTACAAGTTGTGGTATTCGTCTGAACAATCGCAATTGACGTGATGTTCGAGAAAGTAAAATCGGTGCCATTGGTCGTAGATAAAGTTGCGCAGTTAATCTGCTCATTACCAGTCACAGTGAAAGTTGGTGAGCCGACAACTGCTGTTGCAGCCGAGCGAGCCAAAGTTACTGTCGGTGGTGTCGTATCAGTTGCCGTCACGGTGATTGACTGCGGCGAACCCGGTAAAAGCGTTTGAGCATTGCCAGCCGTGTCGGTCATTGAAAAACTGGTGGCCCGCGTCAAAGTTGATGTAACCGCAGCGCCTCCATTGACCGCAGTTGAAGTGGCCGTGATCGTGCAAGTCGTTGTATTAGTTTGCACAATGCCAGTAATCGCTGAAATATTCGTAAACGTGAAGTCGGTACCAGAGGCAGTTGACAAAGTGGTGCAGTCAATTGCTTCATCACCAGTGACAGTGAAAGTAATCGCTTGCGTGCTCGCAGTTGCTGCAGAACGCGCAAAAGTCAATGTCGGCGCCGTCGTGTCAACTGTTACAGAAACTGACAATGTCGTCGGCGCAACAGTAGTTTGAGCATTTGGAGTCGTTGCCGTGTCAGTCATTGAAAATGAGGCTGCGGCAGTCAAAGTTGATGTCACTAGTTTGAGCATTTGGAGTCGTTGCCGTGTCAGTCATTGAAAATGAGGCTGCGGCAGTCAAAGTTGATGTCACTGTCGAGCCAGCAGTGCCTGTTGAAGTCGCCGTGATCGTGCAAGTTGTTGTATTTGTCTGCACAACAGCGATAGCAGAAATATTCGTGAACGTGAAGTCAGTGCCGTTAGTTGTCGACAAAGTTGCACAATTTATTGCCTCATCACCAGTAACAGTGAAAGTAATTGACGCCGAGCCCGAAGTGGCAGCAGTTCTAGCAAAAGTCAAAGTTGGCGCCGTTGTATCAAGGGCCGTTACCGTCACTGACAGAGTTGTTGTTGCAAGAGTGGTTTGAGCGTTGCCAGCCGTGTCAGCCATTGAGAAAGTGCTCGCTCGCGCCAAAGTTGATGTCACAGCAGCGCCACCAGGTGTTGCCGTTGAAGTCGCCGTAATCGTACAAGTTGTCGTATTTGTCTGCACGACAGAAATAGCAGAAATATTTGTGAACGTGAAATCAGTGCCGTTAGTCGTTGACAAAGTTGAACAATTTATAGCCTCGTCGCCCGTAACCGTGAAAGTAATTGCTTGGGTGCTTGATGTTGCTGAAGCGCGCGCGAAAGTTAAAGTTGGCGCCGTCGTATCAGCTACTACTACCGCAGCAGCGCCGCCTGTTGATACGGTCGTTGCCGCAGCAGCTGGCGCAACAGTCGTAGTAGTAGTTGTTGTCGTAGTTGATGTCGATGCCACGACAGTTGTAATTACCGCGACCGTAGTTATCGTCGTTGTTGCCGGGACAGTCGTGACAACTCTCTGCGGTGCAGCAGTGGTCGTTGTAGTTGCAGCGATATTAGTGGTCTTATTATTCGTCGCATTCGTCGCGGTCTTATTGTTCGTCGTGTTTTTATTATTCGTCGCATTCGTCGCATTATTATTCGTCGCGTTCGCATTGTTAGTCGCGTTCGCGCCAGTCGTGACACCAGATCTTGTAGAACCAGAAGCCGGAATCACCACAGAAGCAGTCTTTCCATTGCTCGTCGATCCAGTGCCCGAAGCTGTCGAGCCAGTATTCGACGAAGTAGTCGTGTTACCTAACGGACGATCGTCTTGCGCAGCACGAAGAGGGTTACTCGAAGGGTTAAGAAACGTCGCACCGACCGGAGTTTTTACCGTGTTCGAAGTGGTCGAATTATTGCTTACAGTTTTTCCAGCAGTAGTTGAACCAGATGCAGTCGATCCAGTTGTAGTCGAACCAGTTGTATTTGATCCGGTCGTAGTCGAACCAGTGGTATTTGATCCGGTACTGGAAACTCCTGTACGAGATGAAACAGTCGGGTCACCTAACGGACGATCGTCTTGCGCAGCACGAAGGGGGTTACTCGAAGGGTTAAGGTACGTCGAGCCTACAGAAGTTTTGATCGTATTCGAAGTTGTCGACTTGCTACTTGCAGTTTTTCCAGTGCTAGTTGATCCCGTCGTACCTTCTATACAACGGTCATCTTGCGCCGCACGAGCTGAGTTGCCGGCAGGGTTAACACATAACGAAACTAAACTTGGTTTTTTGGCAACCTGTGTTGCTGCGGATACCTGAGTTTCAAAACCGCCAAAGACTTGCGTCAACACGATGCAGAAAATTAGAAGCTGGCTTATTGAGAAACGTGATTTCATACGAACACGATAAGAAAATTAGAAACGCGAATCTGTATCTAGCGTGACTCTGTGGGGTTAGCACCAAGAGTTTCTTGCCTTGAGTGGTGCTAGCACCCTCACTACGTCACACGAGTGGTGCTAGCACCATGTATCTAATGCTTAAATTAGCGCGCGCGATTAAAACCTGAAATCACACCGCGTTTATGGAGTCGAATTGAATGCTGAAACTCGAACTGAGGGGATGGCGTTACCTTTACTGTCAGTTGTGCCACCAGAGTCAAACCATTCACTTCGCCCGTTTAAAGTCGAACCAATTTGCGATGACGTGTACCATTCACCGTTGTTGCTCGATGCGTAGCCGATCGCTGTGGATCTAGCGTTTCTGAGAGTGTCTAGTTCTAAATACGAAGGAATATGCCAGCCACTTGCAAACTGAGCACTCGTTAGCGACTCGTTATTTGCAATACCACTGGTGCAGCCCGCTCGCATCAGTCTCGTATTTTGAAGACCCGCTCCAATCGCAGTGCTGGTACCACTGATGCTCGGAACAGTAGACGCACCTGTGTATAAATTGTTGCACCAATAAGTAGTCGCAGTTGGGGTTGTTGCATAACTTGTCGTGTCCCACTCTAGGTATCTGCATGTTGAGGACATTGTTGACCCGCACGTAAATGTAGAACTAGCAACATAATAAACTTTGCCACCAAGTGGCCCAGTGTCGCCGACAACACATGTTCCACCAGTAGCACATGTGACTGATGGTGTCACTGAGTTTGATGCGGCTGACGCTGCTGATGTGCCTTGGCTGTTTGTTGCCGTAACTGTAAACGTGTATGCCGTACCAGATGTTAAACCTGTAACTGTGATCGCGCTGCTGCACGTGGCTGATGTTAATGTGCCTGTTCTGCCACCGGGGCTAGATGTAGCGGTGTAAGTCGTGATTGTCGCACCACCATTAGACGCCGGCGCAGTGCATGCAACTGTCACCGATGTTGTACTAGCAATTGTTGCTGTACCAATTGTTGGCGCATCAGGAACAGTGGCAGGTGTAACCGAACTTGAAGCACTCGACGAACTCGATGTGCCTTCAGTGTTAGTTGCTGTCGCAGTAAACGTGTAAGCCGTACCGTTTGTCAAAGTTGAGACGATACATGAACCAGAAGCACCAGTGACCGTGCAAGTGCGAGTGGCTCCTGAAACTTGTGGTGACGCACTAACTGTGTAACTAGCTGGAGTGCCACCTGAACCACTGCCAGCAGCAACAGTCACCGTGACTTGAGCGTTACCCGCAACACCGGTAGGCGTCGCAGGAGCAGTTGGGGCAACCGCCACTCTCGTCGATGGTGATGAAGCTGCTGAAGCTGCTGATGTGCCAATGCTGTTTGTTGCTGTCACTGTGAACGTGTAGCTAGTGCCAGTTGTTAATCCTGAAACTGTGATCGCGCTACTACAGGTAGCTGAAGTTAATGTGCCGGTGATTGAGGTGCCGACGGCTGTTGCCGTATATCTAATGATTGTTGCACCACCGTTAGACGCTGGTGCAGTGCACGCGACTGTGACCGATGTCTCGCTAGCCACTGTTACTGTGCCAATTGTCGGCGCGCCAGGAACATCGGCAGGGGTAACCGAACTTGAAGCACTAGATAAATCTGAAGTGCCAGCAGAGTTAGTTGCCGTTGAC
>JAPKZT010000282.1 GCA_026393655.1 Actinomycetota bacterium
CTTCTGTGTGTCACGGAGACCAACGATTTCGATTTCGTCACCGGTGTTCACACGACCCTGCTCAACCTTGCCAGTTACCACAGTGCCGCGACCAGTGATCGTGAACACGTCTTCGATTGGCATCAAGAAAGGCTTGTCAAGTTCACGCTTTGGCTCTGGGATTGAATCATCACATGCTTTCATGAGATCCATGATCTTTTCTTGCCAAGCAGCATCACCCTCGAGGGCTTTGAGTGCCGAGACGCGAACGACTGGGCAATTCTTGCCGTCGAACTCATATGAAGTGAGCAAGTCACGAACTTCTTCTTCAACAACTTGCAACATGTCTTCGTCATCAACCATGTCTGACTTGTTGAGTGCAACGACGATGTATGGCACACCAACTTGGCGAGCAAGAAGAACGTGCTCACGAGTTTGTGGCATCGGGCCGTCAGTTGCGGCTACTACCAAGATTGCGCCGTCTACTTGAGCAGCACCTGTGATCATGTTCTTGATGTAGTCAGCGTGACCTGGCATGTCAACGTGCGCGTAGTGACGCTTCTCGGTGTTGTACTCAATGTGAGCGATCGAGATCGTGATACCACGAGCCTTTTCTTCTGGTGCCTTATCGATTTGATCGAAAGGTGTGTACTCAGCAAGGCCTTTGCCTGCGAGTGTCTTTGAGATCGCTGCTGTCAATGTTGTTTTGCCGTGGTCAATGTGACCCATCGTTCCGATGTTTACGTGTGGCTTGACGCGCTCGAATTTCGCTTTACTCATTGTCCTTCTCCCTATTTATTGTCATTAATTGTCGGTGTCTGTAGTTAATTCTGAAACTTTGGCTTGCTTGACTATTCGCCACGCACGCGCTTGATGATTTCTATTGATATTGCTTCGGGCACTTGCTGATACGAATGAAACTGCATCGTATAAGTCGCACGCCCTTGTGTGCGAGAACGCAGGTCTGTACTGTATCCGAACATTTCGGAAAGCGGAACCTGCGACTTAACGATTTGTGCATTTCCGTTTGCTTCCATGCCTTCAATACGACCTCGACGGCTTGAGAGATCGCCAATCACATCACCCATGTAGTCCTCTGGAGTAACAACTTCGACGGCCATAATCGGCTCAAGAAGCACAGGCTTTGCGAGTTGGGCTGCCTTGCGAAAAACCATCTGACCAGCGATTTTGAAAGCCATTTCGCTCGAGTCAACGTCGTGGTACTGACCGTCCATCAGTGAGACTTTTACGTCAACCGTTGGGTACCCAGCGAGTACGCCGTTGTCTAGTGCGGATTGAATACCTTGGTTTACTGGCTGAATATATTCGCGCGGAATTCGACCACCGGTGATTTCATCTTCGAATTGATAACCGCCGCCCGGGCCACTTGGCTCGATCGTTACTTTTACGACTGCGAACTGACCTGAACCACCAGTTTGTTTGATGTGTCGGTATTCAATGTTCTCAATTTTCTTGGTAATCGTTTCGCGATATGCAACTTGCGGCTTACCAACAGTTGCATCAACAGCGAACTCGCGTTGCATACGGTCAACAAGAATTTCAAGGTGCAACTCACCCATTCCTGAAATTACAGTCTGACCAGTTTCGATGTCTGTACGCACACGGAAAGTTGGGTCTTCGTCAGACAAAGACTTAAGCGCTTTACCAAGTTTGTCTTGATCGTTCTTGGTTTTTGGCTCAATCGCGACGTGGATAACAGGCTCAGGGAAAATCATTCGCTCTAAAATGATCGGGTTTTCACGATCGCAAAGTGTGTCGCCAGTTGTTACATCTTTGAAACCAAGACCTGCAACAATGTCACCAGCCATTGCGAATTCAATGTCTTCGCGTTGGTTCGCATGCATCAACAACAAACGACCGACGCGTTCGCGCTTTTCTTTAACCGAGTTATAAACCTCGTCACCCTTGGTGATCGTGCCTGAATAAACACGGAAATACGTCAAGCGACCAAATGGGTCAGCAACAATTTTGAATGCTAAGGCCGCGAACGGACCCTTTTCGTCTGAGGTACGAGTGATATGTTCGTCGCCCTTGATGTTTGTTCCGGTTGCCGCCGGAATGTCAATCGGACATGGCATGTAGTCAACAACGGCATCCAACATTTGTTGCACGCCTTTGTTTTTAAATGCTGAACCACAAAGAATTGGCACAAAACTAAACGCCAGGGTTCCTTTACGAAGACCCATTCGCAAATCTTCTTCGCTGAGGTCATCGTTAGCGAGAAACTTCTCCATGAGTTGTTCGTCTTCTGACGCAACAAGATCTAACAACTCGGCGCGATACTCTTTAGCCTTGTCAACATAATCAGCAGGAATATCTTCTTCGTGATATTCGGAATCTTTTTCATCGCCATCCCAGACGATTGATTTCATTTTTACAATGTCAATCAAACCTTTGAAGCCAGCCTCGGCGCCATATGGCAATTGCAATACAGCTGGCACTGTGGCGAGACGATCTTTGATCATGTCGAGAGTGCGATAAAAGTTTGCGCCGGTGCGATCCATTTTATTGATGAAACACATACGCGGAACTTTGTATTTGTTGGCTTGACGCCAAACGGTTTCTGTTTGTGGCTCAACACCGGCAACCGAGTCGAACACGGCAACAGCGCCGTCAAGTACGCGCAACGAACGCTCTACTTCAATTGTGAAGTCAACGTGACCAGGCGTGTCAATGATGTTGATGCGGTGCCCACGCCAAACTGCAGTTGTAGCAGCAGAAGTAATTGTGATGCCACGCTCTTGTTCTTGAACCATGAAGTCCATGACGGCAGCACCTTCGTGCACTTCGCCGATCTTGTATGTCTTGCCGGTGTAGTAAAGAACTCGTTCAGTGGTTGTGGTCTTGCCGGCGTCAATGTGCGCCATGATGCCGATGTTCCGATATTTTTCAAGAGGATATTCACGTGATGCCATGGGGGGTTACCTAAAAAGTATTTCTCAGTTTTACCAGCGGTAGTGAGCGAACGCTTTGTTCGACTCCGCCATTTTTTGCATATCTTCACGCTTCTTCATTGATGCGCCAAGTCCATTGGACGCGTCCATCAATTCGCTAGCGAGACATTCAGCCATTGTCTTCTCGCGACGACTGCGCGCATTTTCTACGATCCAACGAATCGCCAAAGTTGTTGCACGACGAGGTCGCACTTCAACCGGAACTTGATAAGTTGCGCCACCAACGCGGCGACTTCGAACTTCTAGTGGCGGTTTGACATTGTCAACTGCACGCTTCACTGCGGTGAGTGGCTCTGCACCCATTTTTGCTTCCATGACTTTCATTGCGTCATAGACAATTGATTCGGCGATGCTCTTTTTGCCGTGCAACATAACTTTGTTGACGATCTGAGTTACTAGTGATGAGCGATAGACAGGATCTGCTGCGAATTCGCGTCGGGTTACTGGACCTTTACGTGGCATAAATAAACCTTTACTTGCTCTTCTTCGCGCCATAACGGCTACGAGATTGCTTGCGGTCTTTGACTCCGGCGGCGTCAAGTGCGCCACGAATAACTTTGTAACGAACACCAGGAAGATCGCGAACACGACCGCCACGCACAAGCACGATTGAGTGCTCTTGCAAGTTGTGTCCTTCGCCTGGGATATATGCGGTAATTTCTACGCCGCTAGTCAGACGCACACGCGCAACTTTGCGCA
>JAPKZT010000116.1 GCA_026393655.1 Actinomycetota bacterium
AACAGAAGTGATCGTCCGACGACTAAGCCTCGAACTTTAGGTACTTTCATCGCCCGCTCCCATGATGAATATGTCGCATCAGGGTCCGGCCCTGGTGTGCCGCCCAAGATCAATCCAGGCAATGTTGTCGCTGCCATCATTCTTTCAACCTGCGATCCTGCCGGCACTTTAAGCCATGTGTACGCAGATGACGAACCGAGACCAGATGCAATAGAAACCGCTCGCAATAATTTGTCATTGTCGTCAATATATTTTGCCGGCCCACCGTTACCGCCCGTATAAGGCAGGGGTTCGACCATGATCGGCAGTTTCAAATCTGCCATTTGCGTGACAGCCTTTGCACACGCTTCGATTGTTGGGCCAGTGCCCGCATCATCATCAGCGAGGCGCAATAAAACTTTTCCGCCGTCTAGACCACGAGATGCAATGTCTTGCGGTGTGTAAGCCGTCATCCGATCATTGAGTTCCCAACTTGCTCCCATGATTCCGCCACGATTCATTGTGCCGAAAACCAGTTTGTTATCGAGGGCACCGAGAAGAGCAAGCTCATCGATCACATCGGCACTACCCAGCACACCATCAACTTGTGAATTATCCAGCGCGATCAAAAGTGCATCAAGTAATTTTCGACGATCAGCCATTGCAAATGGATCATCGCCAACACCGAGCATTCCACGCGCAGTGTGATCTGCAGCAACTATAAACAGTTGCGAGTCGGTAATTAACTTGCGACGCTTTCGCTTTTTGAGAGCCTTTGCCGCCGCATTCGGGCTTCGAAGACGCGCTTCAATTAAGCCGAGCCATTGATCATCTCTCATTATCAACTGCTTGAGACGCTGTGTCGTTCACTGCCTAAGCAGCGTGGACACGACCTGACATCAACTCAATTAGGCGCTCGTATGTGAGATCTTGTTTTTCAAAATGTCCTACCGATTGACCACGATTGAGAATCAAGAAACGATTACCAACTGGCAAAGCATGTTGCGGGTTATGCGTAATTAAAATAACGCCGAGATCGCGCGCCGCTGCTGCCTTAACATAACCGAGCACGAGATCTGACTGACGCACACCAAGCGCCGATGTTGGCTCATCAAGAATCAGGACTCGAGCACCGAAATAGACAGCACGCGCGATCGCAACGCTTTGACGCTCGCCACCTGACAAAGTTCCGACTGGTTGGTCAATATCACGAACGTCAATGCCCAACTTTGACATCTCTTCTTTAGCTGTGGCTCGCGCGAACTTTGCATCTAACAAATTGATTGGACCAAATCGTTTTGTTGGCTCTGAACCAAGAAAGAAATTTCGCCACACCGACATCAATGGGGCCATCGCCAAATCTTGGTAAACCGTTGCGATACCTAGTGAGCGTGCTTCACGAGGTGAATCAAAAGTAACTTCATGTCCCTCGAAAAGATACTTGCCGGTGCTTGGTTTATGTAAACCGCTGATTATTTTAATGAAAGTTGATTTGCCTGCGCCGTTGTCACCAAGCACGCAAGTAACTTCACCTGCTTTAACAGTCGTTGAAACATTCTCAAGCGCTTTAACGTTTCCGAAATATTTACCAATATTTTGAAGTTCAAGTAGCGGAGTTGAATTGCTCATCGTTGCTCATTCGCTTTCTTTCTTACAAAGTTGTTTACGATCACAGCGACAAGCAATACAGCACCCAAGAATATAAAACGTCCGTCTTGATTCCATTGAGCACCAGGAATTCCGTTTTTAGATATAGCCATAATCAAAGCACCAAGCGATGCGCCAACCACTGAGCCATAACCGCCTGTCATTAGGTTTCCACCGACAACCGCCGCAATGATGTATTCAAATTCTTGACCATTGCCCTGTTGCGCTTGAACTGAGTTAAGTCGCATCAAAATCATTGCACCAACGAAAGCACCCATTAGCGAAGTAGCCATGAACAACGCGGTCTTGACTTTGTCAGCCGGAACACCTGTCGCACGAGCGGCTTCTTTGTTGCCACCCACTGCGAAAATCCAGTTGCCATATTTAGTCTTGGTCAAGACAAACGCACCAACTGCTGTAAAAAACAGCCACCAGAACACCGACATTCGAAACACGCCATCAGAAAATACAAGTCGTACACCAAGAGCAATTGATCCGATAATCATGCCTATTAGGACGAGTCGCTTACCGAGCCGATCAGCATTTGAGTCAGCCAATATTCTTTTTTGTTGCTTGGCCTCAACCAAAGTTGTAGCAAGTATGAGGGCTGCACCAATTAAAAGCGTCGTGAAGATTCCGCCACGAAAGCGCGGCGCACTTGAGTCAGCACGAACAGCAAACGCAACGATAACGAAACATGCCGACATCAAAACACCCAAATTAATAAAGTGTTTTGACGAATGCTTACTAGCGATACTTCGTGCACGATATAGACAAGTTGCAGCACCAGTGCCCGCAACCGTAATTAAAACTGCACGAACGGCTTGGACTGTTGTCAATTGCAACAATGAGACAATGCCAATCAGCGAGACTAAACATATGATTGGCAGACGCACCATAATTATTGCCACAGTTTTCGCTCGAAATTCAACATCTCCACGCTTTACTTGGCGTGCGAAGAACCACAGCGGCAACGCACCAGCGGCGACGGCGACGACCAGCCTCAACCAACTTGGAAGCCATTGCAGAACCACATTGTCCTCACCGCGATCAAATAGTTGGCCCGCTAACGATGCAACTGCTGTGCCTAGCAACCCGAGAGCAATCAATGGTCGAGCCGAGTCTGGAAGCGAACCAACAATAAGTTGCCTGCTTTGAAATCGTGAACGAGAATACGAAACAATCGCCAACACCGAACCCGATAAACCAATGACACCAGCTAATACGTTTCCTTTAATTGAATCTGTGCGGTGAAGCACTAAAACACTGAAAACCGCTGCGGCTGCTCCAATAATCGCTACAAGCATCGCCGACATTGTGGTTTTTTCTGCTCTCAGAAGCGACTGCTCAACGAAACCAATAATCAGTAATACGCCGAACAGAATGCCACCAACTAAGAAAATTACGTCGCGATATTTTGTATCACCGAACTTGTTTTCGCCACCTAAGACGGCCTTGAAAAACTTATATCCATGCGCCTTGTTGATATCTGAAACGTTTACGAGCGAGTTAATCCGCTTTGAAAATACAAGGTTTGCGCCCTTGATTACAAAGAACGAACCAAGCGTGACTATAAAACTGGGCAATCCGGTTTTGTTGACCAAAAATCCGTTCCACCAACCAACACAGCCTGCCAATAAAAATGCGGCCGGAATACAAACCCAAAGCGTGATACCACCATCGGTGAAGTATTTAGCCATCAACGCGATTGTTACGCCGCTAGCACCGGTCATTACACCGGCCGAAAGATCAAACTCGCCACCAATCATTAAAAGCGATACAGCAACTGCCATGATCCCGAGGGGTGCTGCTACGTCTAAAAAGTTTGCAGTGCTACCGGCAGTACCGAACTTGTCTCCATTACCCCAGAAAAACGCCCACACTACGACGGCACCAATCAGTGCGCCGATTTCTGGAGAGATGAGTAATCGTTTTAGTGGCCCGCGATAAGTGATTCTCTCATCACTTGGCTTGAGCGGAGTTACGTCATCAAATTCGCTCACTCTGTCATCCCCCGTCGCATTCTGTAAATACTAAACAACTAACTAAATCAAAATCAAATTTGCTTCTAGAAATTAATCGAGTTGGTTCGTCCGCTCGAAATACTGAGCAGACGAACCAACTTCGAAAAATACTTTTCTATTTAATTATTTCGTAGTTAAACGAATTAATTAACGAGTTCCCTTAGCTACGAGTTCCTGAACTGCGACAACGTTTGTCTTGTCAACAAATCCTGGGCCTGTCATAACTGGCAATCCGCCACCAACAGTGTTCTTGTTGGTGATGTTGAGGTAGAGGAACACAACAGCGAGGTATCCCTGAAGGAACTGCTGTTGGTCAATTGTGAATGTCATTTTGTCAGCATTGATGTACTCAAGAATTTCTGTTGAGAGGTCAAAACCGCCTGTTGGCATTACACGACCGAGTTCAGCGGCTGCATTTGCGCCGTCAACTGCGATAACTGGACCTGTTCCGAGGAACGAGTCAATCGTTGGATCTGCATCCATCGCTGCCTTGATCTCACCTTGCTGAGTAACACGGTCTGCGTCACCTGAAGTTGTGATCTGAATAACTTTGCCACCGAATGTTTCGGCTGCTGCGTTACAACGAGTTTCGAGTGCAACGTTGCTCTGCTCTTGCTTTGCGCAAAGCATAACTTTTCCACCAGCGGCCTTAAGACGCTCACCAGCACCGTGACCAGCAACAGTCTCATCTTGACCAACGTGCGTAATTGCGCCGAGGCCCTTGAAGAGGTCTGAACCTGAGTTAAGTGTGATCAATGGAATTCCTGCAGCGATAACTTTTTTGATTGCACCGTCAAGAGCTTTTGGATCAGCAAGTGAAACGGCAATACCGTCTACACCGTCAGTCACTGCTTGCTCAATCATTTGTGCTTGATCTTGTGCGTTGTTGTTTGCACCCTGGTACTTCATTGTGATACCGAGAGCTGCACCTGCAGCTTCTGCACCCTTTTGAGCGACTGACCAGAACACGCCGTCATCACCGTGGGTGATAACTGCGATTGTGATGTCTTCGCCTGCTGTAACAGTTGCATTCTTTGTAGCAGCGGTTGTGTCAGATGCTGAATCTGATGAACCACCACATGCAGCGAGTGCCAAAAGTGCTACTGCACCAATGACTACTCCCCATGTTTTTCGGATCTTCATTTATTTCCCCTTTATGCATAGTTATTCGAACAGGATGATTCCTGCCCGAAGTACGGTAGCCGACACAAACTTGTGCCACAAGTCATTCACTGAAATATTGTAGAAAATTAGTTGATTTTTGAGAGAAAATTAATACTTCTACGAACGCCTGTAGTTGAAATCTTTGCATCACGGGGCTGGTCGCCAACGATCGCCATGTCCTGTTCAAGTACATACCAACCCTCATAACCGTTCGACTCCATTACCCCGATGGCTTCGGCGAGTTTGACGTCACCATCTCCTGCGGCACAGAAAACACCGTCACGAGTTGCCTCCATCAAATTTATTTCACCGGCCAAAAATCGCTTTGCAATCTCCATTTTTACGTCTTTGACATGAAAGTGATCGATTCGAGAAAAGTTTTCACGCGCGAACTTCACGGGGTCAGTGCCGCCAATCAGCATGTGGCCCGTGTCAAGCAACCAACGAACATTTGATCCAGCGAGTACTCGATTCACATCATCTTGCGTTTCGACGAGTGTGTTTAGATGCGGATGTAATACTTGGCGAATTCCGTAACCCGCGCAAATCTCATCGACTTCTGCAAATCCGTCAAACATTGTTTGCCACTGAGCGTCCGATAATTTAAAACGCTTGCCCCAAGATTCGTCGACTACGACAGCAGTGATGAAAAAACCTTTGCCTGTTTCACTAAGAAGCTTCGCTGAAAAATGAATTGCTTTGCGCATCGCATCGCGTTGAGCAAGATCATGCATTATTAACGGAACGAAAGCTCCGACGATTGGCAAACCAAATTCGTTCGCAACTTTTGAAACTTCTTCAGGTGTGCTGCCCAAATAACCAACTGGTCCTTGCTCGGTTGCTTTAAGACCAACAGCCTTCATCTCGCTGAGCACGATGCGTGCGTCCAGTTGAAAGCCCCAGTCAGGCACTTCACAAACACCCCACGAAATCGGGTTACCAACTAGGCGATCAACTACCGAAACTTTGGTCTTAGTCATTTTAAATGTCCTCTATTATTTGATTATTATTTGAATAATTTCCTGAAACAAACTAGTAGAAAACTAACTGCTGAGATACTATTTTGACACGGCTTCGGATTAAATCTTTTGATGATTTACTCGAATTGATTAGGGGGATTTGCAATGTTGACACTTGAAATGTCGCAGGTCAAAAATAAGACCGCGGACATTGTTAATGAATTACTCATCGGTGGCGGCGCTGTACTGATCAAGGGTGCATTTAGCGCCGACGAAGTCAAAGTTGCCCGAGATGCCATCTTGCATTACTCAACTAATGAATCTGACAAAGCGACGCACTTTCATGGTGCCAATGAAGACAAAATTCACTTGCAACGCCGAGTGTGGAATCTTCTGAACAAAGGTCAGGTTTTTGAACGGATGGTTCAAAATTCTGAAGTCGTGACAGTTCTAAATGAGTTTTTAGGAAACGAGTTCATTTTGGGTTCGATTGCCGCAAATCGATTAATGCCCGGTGCTGCAGGGCAAGAACCCCATGTTGACTATCCATACCTAGACATATTTAAGCCTGGCTCGTTTCCCAAGAACATGAACTCAAGTTTTGCTTTAAATGCTCAAGTGACAATATTGCTCGATGAATTCACCACAGACAATGGGGCAACCGCTTACTCGCCCGGCTCGCAACGAGAACTTTCATGGCCCGTAAGTGCTGACGAATTTTACAAAGGTGCATCTCGACAACTTGGCGAAGCTGGTGACTGCGTAATTTTCAATGGCATGGTTTGGCATTGTGCAATGCCGAATACCTCGAATGCAGACCGTATAGGTGTGTTGATTCAATATCTTGCAAAATTTGTAACACCATTTGAAGATCAAAAAAATGGAGTTTCGCCAGAAGTATTATCCCGGGCGACTCCGATATTGAAACGATTGCTCGGAGGAAACTACCCTTTCCCTCACTTGATGGACGAACTCCCTGCCGAAAACGCCTACGGACTTACCAGCAAAAACTGAGACACCGCCCGAAGTACGACTGACGGTGGCTAACTACTAGAAAAGTTCTCCATCAACTATCGTTTTCATAAATCAGACCAAAAAAAATCTCTGCCATCGCTGCATTAGTTCTCACAATCATCTTTGGGATCAACTATCTGTTTGCCGAACCGTGGCCAAGCCACTATGACTCGGTTGTATTGATCACTTCAATTGGCTGCAAAAGTTCACCGACGCAGACCGTCGGAACGGTAATTGGTAAGGATCTGATAATTACCGTCGCCCACGGAGTCGCGGGCCAGACATCAACTTCAATAACTACGATCGACGGTCAAGTACTGAATGCAAAAGTAGTTGCGATTGACATCAACCTCGATCTGGCTCTGTTATATATAGACAGCAGAAAGTCAACAACTAACCTGGTGCCCTTAAAATTTGCTGACGCTGTCGAGGGTTCTGAAGCTCGATTCGTCGCGTTTGAAGATTCACAACAGTTTGCTATCTCCGCCAAGATTAAAGAAATTCTTCGGATTGACACCGAGGATATTTATCTGAAAAATAAAATTTCTCGCCCTGGTCTTGAAGTTGAAACAATGGTTGTAGTTGGTAATTCAGGCGGACCATTGATCAACCACAAAGGCGAAATCGTCGGTTTAGTTTGGGCGACAAGTCGAAATGAGAAAAACTTAGCGTGGGCCACTCGAATAGAGGCTGCACACGATTTACTTTCGCGAGTTTCTACCGGTAATCCGTCGACGCAGTCTCCACAAGTCGTAGCGTGCGTGGGGTGAATACTGGAATAATCGCGCAGCCAACTTCACATTCACACCGCGCATATTTCGGCGTGTTTTTAGTTGTTGGCGTAGCTTTCGGCTTGATCGGACCGTCTATCTCACTATTGGCCGAGCAAGTAGGCACAACTATCGCCTCAGTCGGCATTGTTCTTGTTACATATGGCCTGGGATACATCATCGGCACGCAAATTTTTGCACGTGGTTACGACAAAGGTTTTGGCAATCGTTTGATCGGAACCGCACTATTTACGGGTTCTTGTTGCCTTGCAACTATTCCATTTGTTTCGAATCGACTCATTTTGGCATTGATGTTTTTATTATTCGGAACATCGATCTCAACTTCAGATGTTGGCTGCAACACATTGATTGTATGGGAGCTCAAAGAACGAGTTGGCCCGCGTCTTGCGCTGATGCACACGATGTTCGGAGTCGGAGCGATTTTGAGCCCGCTGATAGTTCGTGGATCAGACGCATTAATTGGAGATGCATCGCTTGCATTTTGGTTCGTCGCCGCCGCGCTTTGCACTATTGCGATGATTGTTATGTTTCATAAATCACCGGCTGACCCGCATCTCGAGACTCGATCAAGCCACGAAAAAATTTCTAGACGACAACTCGCATTGATCATGATGTTTTTTCTTGGCTATGTTGCACTTGAAGTTGCCTTTGTTACTTGGATTTACACCTACGGAATCAAAACTGGTTTGTCAAAGAACGAAGCTGCAGTTTTAACTTCGACATTTTGGGTAGGTTTTATGGTCTGTAGATTTGCAACTGTATTTTTGGCTC
>JAPKZT010000325.1 GCA_026393655.1 Actinomycetota bacterium
AATGCTCCATGATCTCTACCAACATGCTTTGGATGTACCGCAATATCGACTCTCATATTGAGCGAATCTTCAACCTGCGAAAAAAACTTTGACAAATTTGGGTACCAATTTTCTGCCGAAATCTTTTCTAATTTACCTGTAAGTAACTCATCTCGAGGAAACCCTGGAAATCCGGTGTCAAGGTACACGGCTGCATTTTCTTTAAATGCTTTGTCTCGACTACTTCGCAAAAATTGAGAGTAATCAGATGAATTTGCAGCAATGATCTTACACGTTCTTGGAAAATCTCTTTTAATAAAACTATAAGATTCGGAACCGCCGCTGACTACGAGTTTTGGCAACCATGAACGCAACAGATTTCGTCGTCCAAAATGATAAATAGTTTTCAAGTTTGTAAACAACGATTGAAATTTGCCACCATTGGATGAACTTGGCACTACGGAGCCGCCAACAACGAATCCAACTACTAGCGAAGTGGACCGACTAATTGTGCGACACACACGAATTTGTTGAAAATTTGTGGGCCTGATATGCGAAAAAATAACTGCATCTTTTGAAATTTTCTTGAATTCGCGATTCCATTGTTTGAGCGATGAGAACCTTGTTACGTACTCTGACTCAGATTGATTTGCATATGCAGCCGCAAACTCTGGTGTGAGCGCATCAATCAACTCATGTACATGGACTTCTAGATGTTCAGACAAGTACTCAAGTTCAAATCTTTGCCAATCAAAATCTCTAAACCGATATGGCCAAACAACAATTAGTTTTCGCTTATCGCTCACGCTGTTGGCTTGACCTGACCCAGTGGCTTACCAAATACAGGAACTTTGACATACGCATTAAAAGATTCGAACATCAAAATTGACTCAGGCGTGTCAAGTACTCGTACTTGCTCCCACATTTTGCCTTCATGCCACGAACCAGCGAAATGGAGAAAATAGTTAGAGAACAAACTCGCCTCAATACAACTCCTCATAAGGTTTAAATCGCCCTGATATTCGTGATAGAGAAATGGATACTTATAGGCCATCTCATATGTCCACATGGCTTGAAACCTGTAGTCCATCCATTGAACGAGATTATTTGACTGAACAAAATGATTCAAAAAAATTTGCTCGCCACCGCCGTCTTTTTCCATGACATCTTTTGAAAAACTCTTGTAATACTCTTTTAGTAATTCACTGTGATTATTTGCGTTGTAAACAAAAACTCCAGTGCATGCTTCATCGGCTTGCGGCTCAAGACCAGCCATCTCATATAGACCCTCGATTGAAATAAAGAGACTGGAATCCAAAGGATATTTTGAGTCGTAGTAGCGATTTCGCAAAAATGCCATACGACGGATTGCTCCGATGTAAGGGTATGCCAGATTGTTGCGCAAAGAAACAAGCCCAACTTTAGAATCTTCTCTCGCACTAAAAATATCTGGCGCGAGCGGACTGATTAATATGTCAGTATCAAGGCAACAAATATTGTTCACTGACAAATTTTTATCTTTCAAAAAGCTGCCAATCAGAAATTTCTGCCAGTACGGGTTTTTCCAGTCTGGGTGGGCCTGATCCACAAGGTGGTCGTCAAATAGGATCAAACCGAGGTCGTGGCGCTTGCAATACATCTCCCAGGTGTGAAACGCATACTTCATAAATGGATCGAGATATGCGTCACCGATCGCAATCGTTGCAAGCACATTGCCAGACTCACCCGGCTGAATCAATACCTTCAGAACGCAC
>JAPKZT010000187.1 GCA_026393655.1 Actinomycetota bacterium
AATGCCGATAATTTCGTCGTTCGGATATTTAGATGAAATTTTCAAAACATCAGCAGATTTGTTTCCTCCTGATTTTAGTACGGCGCGTCCAGAAATTATTCGTGGGATCCTTGAAACAATCGCAATTGGATTCGTTGCGACAATTCTTGGTTTATTAATTGCTTTGCCACTTGCGCTTCTTGCCGCACGAAACATTGTTGTTAATCGAGTTATCTACTCTGGCACCCGCTTGTTTATGCTCGCTTTTAGGGGAATCCCGGAGCTGATCGTTGCCGTATTGTTTGTTAGTGCCATGGGTCTTGGCCCTGTGCCCGGAACATTGGCGCTCACGCTTGGTACTGCATTTTTTATGGCGAAACTTATTGCCGATACTCTCGAAGAAGTTGCGCCGGAGCCGCGAGATGCGATTTTTGCTACTGGGGCAACCCGTTCACAGGAGTTTTTCGCTGCGGTGCTACCACAAGCAATGCCAAACTTAGTAAGTCAGACTTTGTATTTACTTGACGTAAATTTGAGATCATCTACTGTTCTTGGCATCGTTGGTGGAGGTGGAATCGGATTTTTGCTGCTCAGTGCATTGCGCGTAATTGAGTATCAAACTGTTGGTGCAATTTTGATTTTAACTTTTGTTGTTGTGTATGCGATTGAATTGCTTGGTTCGTGGGTTCGCAAACTCGTTGAGTAATTAAGAGCGACGATCCCAGCAGGCGTAGTGCCAATGTCGGCGTAAATCTGGCGCTTCGGTTGGCACGCAAACATAGTGCCCCATGCCCTCGTAGATGTCTTGATTGCAGCCTGGGCAAATATACTCCTTGAGCGCTTCGTATGGTTGCACACGGCGGACTTCAACTTCGCCGTACAGTCCATTCCAAATTGATTTTGACATTTAGCCGGCGAGTGCCCAGATGATTAGTGCAGCAATTGCGAGCATCGCACTAGCCACAATCAAATAGTCAATTGGGCGAGTGTTGCGTTTGCGAGTCGGGTTGAATCCCACAGGGCAAGTATCGTCTATGAAATGGAAACTCTTGTTGTTGTGCGCGAAGATTCTGTCGTAACTGTGACAATTAACCAGCCAAAAAAGAAAAATGCCATTGATCGTTCAATGTGGGATGGCCTCACCGAGATATTTCGAGAGATCGCCGGTAATTCTGCAGACCGAGTCGTGGTGATTACTGGTGCTGGTGGAGATTTTTGTTCGGGCGCTGATCTGAGTGGACGAGGTAATTCGGCGAGCCAAGAGCAAGTGCATCAACTGGCGGCGATGCGACGAGTTAACGAAGCCTGTATCGCGCTGCATAAGTTGCCTCAGCCGACGATTGCCAAAGTACGCGGAGTCGCTGTTGGTGCTGGTTGCAATTTGGCTTTGGGGTGCGATTTGGTTGTGGCTGCAGACAACGCGCGGTTCTCTGAGATTTTTGTTCGCCGTGGGCTATCGCTTGACTTTGGTGGGTCATGGGTTTTGCCGCGTCGCGTCGGTTTGCATCGTGCCAAAGAGCTAGCTTTTTTTGGCGAAATTATTGGGGCGACTGATGCTTACGAGATGGGTCTCGTGAATCGTGTTTTGGCTGATGGCGAAATAGATCAGTTCGTTTACGATTGGGCGCGCAAACTTGCAGCCGGCCCGCCGATTGCCTTGGCGCAAACAAAACAACTGCTGAACAATTCCTTGAATCTGACACTTGAGCAAGCACTAGATGACGAAGCAGCCGCGCAGACAATTAATTTTTCAACTAGCGACACGGCAGAAGCAATGCGCGCGTTTACCGAAAAGCGAGATCCGAAATTTACCGGAAGATAATTTCTGCGCTGTCGATAATTGCGACGCTGTTAATTTGTAGCGCGCAATTTGTGCGCGCCGCAACTCCACCGGTTGACGACACGATCCCCGATGAGCAAGGAATTGGCGATGGCGCGATTGACGAGAGCATCCCGTTAGTTGATCCAACAACACAGACGACCCTTCCTGCTGGATGCGTGGCCCCGCGTGCGGCGATCGCGACATTTCTTGGCCAACTTGTCTCTGCTGATGATGCGGCAGCAATTTTTAGCGTCGTGCAAGTGCGAGGTGGTTCGCTTGGTGCGTATGTCAATGCAGGAGCGATTTCAATTCGATATGCCGAACGCGAGACAAGATTTCTGCAAGTCGGCACTACTTACTTGGTAGGCGCTGGTGGCAGTGAACTATTTTCAACCCTTGAATCTAAAGTTCGCGCCAAGAAACAACTCTTCGCCGGAGATGCCGTCGTGGGTATCGACGAATCAGACAAGCCTTGCCCGGTTATTGAAGACCCGGTTTTGACACTGCTGCCAAACGGTCAGACGATTAACGCAGGGGTGTTTTCATTGTTGCGCAACGGTCGCGGTGGCTTAGTGCGAGCCGCAGTTTTGCCATTTCTTTTTGCTTTATTATTTTTAGTTGGCTTAGTAATAACCAAACGTCTATTCGTCGGCGCCGAAACTATTTCGAGAAAACCTGTGTCAAGGTCTAAAATGTCAAGGACCAAAGTTCCAAGAGTTAAATC
>JAPKZT010000310.1 GCA_026393655.1 Actinomycetota bacterium
AAATTAATAGCATTGCCATTTTCTTTCGCAAAATAAAAAATACGACTAATCAAATGAGATGTACTCGGGCCAGAACTGTGCTTTCTTGATAAATGAAAGGTCAGGTTCAGTCGATTGTTGCTCACTTTTACATATCCCGTGGGTAAAGCACCAGTTCTTCGATATGCGTCTTCGTTCTCTTTCAACACCACCCATTCGCTCTCCAAAAGCAAATCTGAGACGTGATAAAACTTTTCTTCCAAATCCTTGTTCACTTCATCAATAATTTTTACGTGCACTGCGCCGTCTTGCATTATTGCTTTAGACAGATTTGAGTTGGATAAATCTGCACCAGTTAAGTTCGCTTCATAGAGGTTTGCTCTCGACAAGTTTGCTCTGGATAAATTTGAATTAGACAAATCCGCGCCAGCCAAGTTCGTTTTAAGAAAACTTAAGCCCGATAGGTTCGCATGAGAAAGATTACTGTTAGAAAGATTTACGTGGTATAGATTCTCCTCGTTGGTAAGGTCTAATCCAGAAAGATTCGCGCCAGAAAGATTCGCGCCGTATCTAAAAATAGGGCGCTGCGAAACCATAAGAGCAATTTAACTGTTTCCCCAACTCCGCTGGAACTCCTCTACCGCTAGCTCACCCGATAGCGCACGGGTATATCGGGCCACCATCGCTCCTGAGGACCAGCCTGCAGCAGCACGCACTGACGTTTCTGAGACACCGTTACGTAGAGCATGTACCGCCCAACCGCGGCGCCACGCGTGTGCAGAGGGTGCTTCGAGTCGGCGAAGGAGTTGACGAACTGCATTTGATGTCAGGTTGAAAAGCGAGCCGGTAGTGCGAGCCTTTAGGTGTCGACGTAGCGCTCGTCGTGTGCTCGGTGAAATTGGCACGATTCGTGGCTTACCGGTTTTGGATTGACGCACAACGATGAACCCACCTTGAAAGTCAACGTCTTCGACTCGAATCTCTGTCAGCTCTTTGCGTCGCACCCCGCACGACCAGAGCACTTCGATTACTGCCTTGTCACGTGGGGTTGTTGCTGCGATTAATGCTTTCTGATAATCAGCAAGAACCACAGTTTGTTGCGGGAACGTTTTCTCTTTTGTCAAAGGCACCTGCATGTGCCATTCGAAGCCGTCAATCCCATTGTCGTTGAGCCAGCGTCCAAATGCTCTGATTGCCTGAGCGCGCTTGCGTCGTCCAACAATTGAATTTGTTTTCAGCACCCATTCTTTGGCTTGCATCAAAGTAGGACTGTCGTATTCGCTCAGGAACTTACGCAGGTCAAAGGAATAGTTTTTTGCTGTTTGTTGTGCTTTGCCTTCGAGATGCCAGTCGAGTTGAAACTCGTCCACCAATTTGATATCCATATTTTCTCCCCTGTAGGGAGAGGCTCATTTAAATATCCAACACACAGAATTCAAGAAAAAGTTTGCTAAACGTCATGCGCTCATTGGAGATTCACATGAAAGTCGAAACACTTACCCGTGCCGCCACCTTGAGAGGGTGATGTCCTAGGCCACTAGACGATGGGGCCAAGTAGCAATGCAAGGCTATCGCGAAGAAATGCATCGCCGAACAGCGTGATGCGTTGGGGAGCAAGGAATCGAACCCTGAATAACA
>JAPKZT010000117.1 GCA_026393655.1 Actinomycetota bacterium
CTCGTCAGGCCCAAATGCAATCATCGCTTCAGTTTTTGGATTCTTATAGACAAGCGCAGCAGCCATAATCATCTCGTTGACATATACGAGACCCGGCCCAAACTCGCGGCAAAGTGTGCGAAATGGTTGGTTAGTTACGCCAGCCATCGGCGCAAGAACGACCGGAGGCCAAATAATTCGGTCACCGAGTTTCAGCGGCTTAGTAGTCATAGTTTGTTTCACCGTTGAGCCACCGTTAAACCCAAATTTGGATACGCCCCAGAGTCGAGAGATGTTGCCCCTGTCAGGCGCAAGCGATGCCAACCAGCAGATGCGATCATCGCCGCATTGTCTGTACACATCGCTAATGACGGTAACACCACATGAAAATCTTTTCGCGCACACGCTTCAGAAATTTCACTGCGTAACTGCGAATTGGCGGCCACTCCACCGCCGATTGCCACTGTTCGAGCACCAAGGTTCTCAGCCGCTCGCAAAGTTTTAGCGACCAACACATCTACAACTGCGCTTTGAAACGAAGCAGCAATGTCGTTGGTTTTTGACTCAGGATATTTTCGAACATGATTAATCACTGCTGTTTTTAACCCACTAAACGAAACATCTAGCCCGTCGTTGAGCATCGCTCGCGGAAAATCAATCGCTTTGCTATCGCCAGTTTTAGCCAACGCATCAATCGCTGGCCCACCTGGATAACCCAAATCAAGAAATCGCGCAACTTTGTCGAATGCTTCACCAGCGGCATCATCACGAGTTTGACCAACTATTTTGTAAGCGCCATGTTCGCGAACTTCTACTAACAAAGTGTTGCCACCAGAAACAAGCAGCACGAGCATCGGAAACTCAACATTCGGGTCGTCCAACATTGCTGCATAGAGATGAGCTTCAAGATGGTTGACGCCAACGAATGGCACATCTAAAACAAGCGCCAGAGATTTAGCTGCGGAAACACCAACTAATAATGCGCCAATTAAGCCGGGGCCAACTGTGGCCGCAACTGCATCAACACGATCAAAACTTAAACCAGATTTTTGCATTGCTTGACTAATCACTGGCGTGATTGCTTCAAGATGTGCGCGACTTGCGATCTCAGGCACCACACCACCAAAACGAGCGTGTACCTCTAATTGCGATGCCACAATAGACGACAGCACATCATTGCCACCCATCACAATTGCTGCAGCAGTTTCGTCACAACTTGTTTCGATCCCGAGCACAACGGTTGAACTATCAATCGTCAGATCACTAATTGTTGAACTCATATTCGACTTCTCTCAATTTGTCGTAGCCGATTTGAGAATTCTTGCTGTTGCACATCGGCACACCACATCACTATCGCATCATCACGGTTCTCATAATATTTTTTGCGTACGCCAACCGGCACGAACCCAAAGCGCTCGTAAAGTTTTTGTGCGGCCATATTTGTGTGTCTCACCTCAAGCGTCATTGCGGCACATCCGCGACGATGCGCCTCCCACGCAAGATCAAGCAACAACTCTGTGGCGATTCCACGACTTCGCCACAATGGATGAACCGCGACATTTGTAACGTGCGCATCTTGCTCGACATATAGCAAACCGCCGTAACCAACAAGTTCGTTGCCGATCGTGCCAACGAGATAGTGACGCTTGCCCGCACGCACTTGGTCAAGTTCTTCAACAAAAACTTGCGCCGTCCATGGTCGTGGATAAACCTGCTGTTCAATTGGCATGATGTTGCGAATGTGCGCTCGTCTCATTGGCGCTATCACCAACGCAGGTGGATCAACGTTCTCAAGTTTGTCGCTAGTTTTCGTGCGAATAAAACGATCTAAAATACTCATAAGTTGACTCGCGTTTGCCAATTTATTTCGGCATCGGGCGCGCGTAAATATAGCGCTTGTAATTCGGTTGCTGTTTGCCACTGTTCATGCAAAGCAAGTTCGGCGACGATTACTGCCAAAACACCCGCACTCGGTTGGGCTAATTGTTCGCTAGCCCACTCGATCGAGAGTCCAGTTGCTTCGAGCGATTCAGAAATTGATACGCGATGGCGTAATGCACCATTGCCAACAATCAATGTGGCTTGGCCACGATCTACAACACCTGCCACACAATCGCTGACCTTGCCAACAACTGGTGGTTTAACTTCAATGCTCGAGCCAACATCGTTGCGATACATCGCCCAATAAAGTTCACCCCGACGCGCGTCGATTGTTGCCAGTACGACTCGGTCGGTTGTGGCAACTGATCGTGCCAAAATATCCAAACTTGAGATGCCAATGATCGGCACATCTAAAACCTGTGCAATCGTTTTGGCAGAAGCGATGCCGACTCGCATACCAGTAAATAAACCTGGGCCAATGTCAACACCAACAACGTCAATTTCACGCATAGAAATATCTGCTTGTTTGCAGACGTTATTGATAATTGGCGCGAGCTGTTCTGCATGGCGGCGATCACTGAGCACGTGACTGCTAGCCAATAATTGTTTCGAATTACTAACTGCCACACCTACAGCATCAGTCGAAGTATCAATTGCCAGAACAATCATTAGGTTCAGCCTCGCACAGAATTGTTTAGTTTGGCTACAAGCTCATCAGTTAACTTTTGCCAACGACTCGCCCATTGTGATCCGCGCAGATCAATTTCTATTGTTCTCGACTCAATTGCATTTACATCGACAGGATAAGAGATGCGAATTATCAACGCGTCACCAAGATCTTCGCCGACAATGTCACCCCATTCAACAATCACTATGCCCCCAC
>JAPKZT010000091.1 GCA_026393655.1 Actinomycetota bacterium
TAATTGGTGCCGGCAATGTTGGATGGAATTCAGCATGGATCGCTGGAGGAATGGAAGCCGAAGTTTTATTGCTTGACAAGAATTTGGATCGACTACGAATGCTTGACCAAATTATCCGCTCTCGAATTACAACTATCGCATCCAACCGTGGGGCAATTGAGCGATGCGTTGCACAGGCCGATCTATTGATTGGCGCAGTACTCGTCGCTGGTGCGCGCGCACCAATCGTTGTCTCACAAGACATGGTCAAGTCAATGAAGCCCGGTGCCGTGATCGTTGACGTTGCAGTTGATCAAGGTGGTTGCATCGAAACTATTCATGAGACAACGCACAAAGAACCTGTTTATGAGCAGCACGGCGTCTTGCACTATGCGGTTGGCAATATGCCTGGCGCAGTACCGCACACAAGTACTTATGCCCTCACTAATGCAACTTTGCCTTATCTGATTGATGTTGCAAAGTATGGAACTCGCGTTGCCGCACAACGCGACAGCGCTCTAAAACTCGGCATCAACACAGTTGACGGACAAATAACAAATGATGCTGCAGCAAAAGCACTCGGACTCGAAGCTGTTGATCCGCTAAATATCTTAACGCAATAGCCATCTAATCAACTAACGCATTAATGAACTAGTCGCAACAACTATCGCGCCAACCGCAAGAACCGCACTTAAAGTGTGCGTGCTCGGCGTGCAACGACGAACCACAGTGTGGACACTCTGAAAATACGGCGTGACGTGTGCGACAACTATCTGCAACACCTTGCCCCGTCTCATTAAATTTTTGTGTTGCATCAACCTGTGTTATCTCCATCATCAAATTATTGCACTAGCGTCAAGGTACTTCGCGTATGACTGATACAACCGATTCTTCAACACCAGTAAGCCGACGACGCAACCCCCACAAAATAGGCAGTGCTCGAGCGGCGTTTCACGTTCGCGACTTCCGCCGAATTTGGTTTGGCTCATTTGCCTCAAACATTGGCACTTGGATTCAAAACGTTGTGCTACCTGTTTACGTTTATGCGCGAACAGGGCGTGCCTCATTTGTTGCTTTACTGATTTTCGCCCAACTCGGGCCGATCTTGTTGTTGTCAATACCCGGTGGCGTCATCGCCGATCGAGTTGATCGCAAAAAATTTCTGATTTCAATGCAAGCGATTCAACTTTGTTGCTCACTAATGCTTGCATTGTTTGCGGCAAATAATTCACCGATTTGGATGCTTTTTCTCGCTCAACTCGGGGTTGGCGTTGGCAACGCACTCAATATTCCCGCGTGGTCGGCAATGTTGACTTCATTAGTACCACCGAGCGATATCGCTGGAGCAATCTCGCTCAACTCAACTGTGATTAATGGCGCAAGAGTAGTCGGCCCGATCATCGTCGCTTTGCTTTCGCAGTGGCACGTCACAACTTCTGAATTTTTTGCAATCAACGCAGCGACTTACTTATTTGTAATCTTCGCACTTCTAAGCGTGAAGGTACCAGCAATTGCTTTTGATACAACTACTGGTTGGCGAAGGTTCACTTTCGCTTTCAAAATTGCCCGAGAACGAGTCGTAATATCGCGACTGATATTAACTCTTGCTTCATTTTCGTTGTTGTCGCTTCCATACGTCGGACTCTTCCCAGCCATTGCCCAACTTAATTTTGGCATCAAATCTCAAAGCGCAACATATAACTGGCTTTACGCAACGTGGGGCCTTGGCGCATGTCTTGGTGGGCTGAGTGTTTCAACTTTATTCGTTGATGTTGATAACCGAAAGTTAATTCGAATGGGCTTTGCAAGTTTCGCAGTGAGCATGATGGCATTTGCGTTAGCGCCAAATGTTGAACTTGCATTCTTAACTGTTTTCTTTTTAGGTGCCGCATATTTTTTTACAACAACTTCAATGCAAACCGTTTTCGCATCTGGGCTCACCCCAGAGATTCGGGCACGGGTCATGGCGCTGTGGTTTATGGCCTTCGGCGGAACAGTGCCTCTTGGCAATCTAATTTTTGGTCCGCTGATTGACCGTTATGGCTCACAGTGGTTACTGATTTTGGGATCACTTTGGGCAGTGGTTTTGTGGTGGTGGTGCGATATTGAGCGTCTCGAACGCAACGGTTCAAACCCTGCCGTTTTATAATTCGTTAGTGTCTGGCTCGTTACCGTCTAGACCGTCACACAGCCGAACTAGTCCGGCAACTTTCGAACCCTTAATAAGCACCAAGTCTCCGTCGCCTAGTTCTGCCAAAACTTGGCGGGCTTGCAAGAAACTTATTGGTCGGACACCATAGAGATCAGTTTCAATTGCGACTAGTTCTATTTGATTCTGCTTGGCCAGCAGGGCGATTGCTAAATGGTCGTCACTCGGCTCGGCAAGTTCGGCCATCACTCCACAAAATGCAATTCTTCTCGAACCAGAAAATGTTGTGAGAGTTTCTAATGCAGCACGCATTGATGCAGGGTTGGCATTGTAAGAATCATCGAGCACCACGGCACCGTTCTTGAGTTTTCGAATTTGCATTCGAGAAGGCGAAATATTCGATTTCGAAATCGCTTCTGCAGCCTGTGCGATATCAATGTTCAGAACACCAGCAACACAAAGTGCCGCCAGTGCGTTATGTGCCATGTGCTTGCCAGGAACACTCATAGAAAACTTTGCATCACCCCAAGGAGTTTTAACCATTGCAATCGCACGACCTTGCTGGTCAATTTCGCTGTCGAGCATCTGCACGTCCGCCGAATTGCTCTCGCCAAAAGTCATTACCTGCGCTTTTGATGCATTACGCATAGATAAAACATTTGAGTCATCAGCATTCAAAATTGCAAAATCACCACTCTGCAAAGATTCGACGAGTTCGCGCTTGGCTCTCGTGACACCCTCAATCGAGCCCACCCGCTGAGTATGTGCATTTGAAACCGCCGTCACAACACCAATGTGAGGGCGCGCAACCTCACATAGCCTGGCAATCTCCCCAAAGCCACGCATTCCCATTTCAAGCACAAGTGCTTCAACATTGTCGGGGGCGTTGAGAATAGTTGTCGGCAAACCAAAGTCGTTATTAAACGATTGTTCGTTTGCGTGCGTTCGCAGCGCAGTAGCTAATGCACTCGCCACAAAATCTTTCGTCGAAGTTTTGCCGACCGAACCAGTGATCGCAACAACGCGGTTTTGTAATTTGGTATTGAGCCGCGTTCGAGCCCACTCACCCAACTTCAACAAACTTTTTTCGGTGTCGTGCACAGAGATCGCGGTTCGGCCTTGTGGCGCACGCGAAGTTAGGTATGCACCTGCACCACGACTGAGCTTGTGGCGCACGCGAAGTTATGTATGCACCTGCACCACGACTGAGTGCATCGGCAATAAAATCGTGGCCGTCACGCTGATCAATAATCGGCACGAACAATTGGCCAGGCTTAATTGTTCGCGAATCAAACGACACGCCATCTAAGTGCGCATTAGCACCGACGAGTTGCCCAGAAATGGCTTGCGCAACATCTGCTGCCATCAAGCGCATAAGACTTTAATTATAACTGCACGAATATCAAGCGCCCGATCAAACGAAAAAATCGTGTCGGCTATGCGAGTACCGTAAAGGTACATGAATAGCGATAATCATAATTCAAAAATTAATATTGTCGTCTTATTCGGTGGCGAATCTGCAGAACATGATGTGAGTTGCGTAACTGCGGCTCACGTTTTGCGCGCTCTAAACGCTGACAAATACGAAATCACAACTATTGGCATCACGCGTAACGGTGATTGGGTGAATGTTGAGTCAGAACCAAAGGCCTCAACTGATCGTCTCGTAGCAACTGGTAAGCCGACGAATATCTCGCAGATTTTGCAAGGCATTAATTTGCAAGGTTTTAATTTGCAAGGTACCAATCAGTCATTACGCACCGTCGTGATTCCGTTGCTACATGGACCAATGGGTGAAGACGGTACGGTGCAAGGCGCTCTTGAACTCGCACATGTCGCCTATGTCGGTGCTGGAGTTCTCGGCAGCGCCATCGCCATGGATAAAAGTATCGCCAAACAAATTCTCGCTTTAAACGAAATCCCCCAACCAAAATTTATTTCTGTCCGTGATAACGAAAATTTGAATAGTGTTTGCGACAGAGCAGTTCACGAACTTGGGCTCCCAGTTTTTGTCAAACCTGCGAATATGGGTTCATCGATCGGCGTGACAAAAGCAAAGACCCGCGACGAAATTTTTTCTGCTTTGCAGCAGGCATTCGAATATGACGAGTGGGCACTGATTGAAGAGGCAATAGTTGGCCGCGAGATAGAAGTAGCAATTCTGGGCAACCAATCTGCTCAGGCATCGGTGCCAGGCGAAATTATTCCTGGCAACGAGTTCTACGATTACGAGGATAAATATTTAGGCGATTTAGCCAAGTTGCTGGTGCCCGCTCCACTCACTGTGCAACAAACCCTTGAAGTTCAACAACTCGCGCTGAAAGTTTTTGCAATCTTGCGGAGCGACGGTATGGCCCGCATTGATTTCTTCTTTGAAGAGAATGGGCGCGGATTCTTGTGCAATGAAATCAACACGATTCCGGGTTTCACACCAATATCAATGTATCCAAAATTATGGAATGCGTCTGGTCTGAGTTACCCAGACCTGCTGGATCGTTTGATAAATCTCGCTCTAGATCGTCACGCAAATCACCGACGAAAAACTTCTCGCTAAATCAAGAACCCGCTGCGGGGATATTAATTTTCATACCAGGATAAAGCAGCACATCAATACTTGACCAATTATTTGCTCTGACAAGTCCAGCCATCGAAATACAGAATTTTTTGATAATGCCGAACAAGAAGTCACCTTGTGCGACTTCGTAAGTTCCTGCTGGACGATTACCGCAACCTGGTTTACCAACCTGATTGGCTACTACCGTCTGTTGTACATTCGTTGAAACCACTTGGGCCGATGGCGGAATTTTAAGTTTGCGACCCGCATATGGAAACTGCGATGCAGAGATCAAACCGTTCCATGCGAGCAATTCGGTCAGGGTAATACCAAATAAGTTGGCGACCAAATTTGGTGAGTCGCCGGCTTGCACGATGTACTCCTGCTCTACACCAACAGCACCCGGGGGCAAACTTGTTGTTGTATTTGGCAATGTTGATTGCACTGGCGGAATAGTCGCAAAATCTGTTGGTCCGACAGGTACAACAGTGGTCGCTGTTCCAGTTACATCAACACCACAAGATGTAAGCACACAGGCCGACACAACTACCGAGACGAGCACTGATTTCAATTTCTGATTCAACATGACACTTCATAGTAAACGATTTAAAACATCCTGCGTGTGAACGCGATTTCTAAACTTTTCAAAACACCCTAATTTAAGGGTTTTGCTGATGCGACAATCGGCACGGGCAAATCAGTTGAGCCCATTAAATAGCGATCAACTGCCGCGGCCGCAGCGCGACCTTCGGCAATGGCCCAAACGATCAAACTTTGTCCACGGCCCATATCACCCGCCACAAATACACCCTTCGCATTTGTCATATAGCTGTCGTCACGAACAATGTTTCCACGCTGATCAATTTGCACTTCGAGTTGATCAATCCATGAAGATTTTTCTGGACCAACAAACCCAAGTGCCAGTAAAACTAGATCTGCCCGCCACTCCCGTTCTGTGCCCTCTATTTTCACGAATGATCCTGACTCTGATTTGACCTCGCAGATCACCAATGCACGTACATTATTTTTTTCGTCACCCAAAAATCGATCTGTGGTCACTGAGAACAATCGCTCACCACCTTCTTCATGTGCCGAAGATGTTCGATAAATAAAACTCCATTGCGGCCACGGGTTTGTTGTCGCGCGGGCCACGGGTGGCTGTGGCAAAATCTCAAGTTGAGTTACCGATGCAGCCCCTTGTCGATGCGCAGTACCTAAACAATCAGCACCAGTGTCACCGCCGCCGATGATCACGACATGTTTACCAGTTGCCGAAATCGGTGAAGTCAGAAGATCTCCTTGCTGAACTTTATTCGCTGGTGGCAAATACTCCATTGCTTGATAAATGTTTTTAAGCTCGCGACCAGCAACTGGCAAGTCACGCCACGCCGTCGCGCCACAGGCCAAAACCACTGCATCATTTGATGCAACAAGCACATCAATGTCAACATTCTCACCGACAACAGCGTTGGTGCGAAAGACAGTTCCTTCGCTTTGCATCTGATCAATTCGCCGCTCAATGTGATGCTTCTCCATTTTGAATTCTGGAATGCCGTAGCGCAGCAGCCCGCCGATTCGATCGGCGCGTTCAAGCACCACAACATCGTGACCTACGCGCGTAAGTTGCTGAGCACACGCCAGCCCTGCTGGGCCTGAGCCGATTACAACAACACGTTTACCAGTTTTCTTAGAAGGCATTTGCGGAACAACCCAGCCCTCACTCCAAGCGCGATCAATGATTTCAACTTCAACTTGCTTAATCGTCACTGCATCAGAATTAATACCGAGCACACACGCAGATTCACACGGCGCTGGACACAACCGCCCAGTAAATTCTGGAAAATTATTTGTCGCATGCAATCTTTCAATAGCATCTTTCCAATGACCGCGATAAACGAGGTCGTTCCAATCTGGAATCAAATTGCCGAGTGGACAGCCGTTATTGCAGAACGGAATTCCACAATCCATGCATCGACCAGCCTGATGCTTTAGGTCTTCAGCAGGAAACTTCTCGTATACCTCTTGCCAATCTTGTACTCGCACCTCGATGCGTCTGCGTTGCGGAGTCGCACGATCCCACTTAAGAAATCCGGTTGGCTCACCCATTAGCAGTTACTTTCACTTTCACTAATTTTGCTTTTTCTAGTTTTGCTTTTTCAATTTCTCCAATAACTCGGGCGTAATCACGTGGCAAGACTTTGCGCATCATCGTCTTTGCCACCTGCCAATTCGCGAGAACATCGCCAGCGCGCACCGAGTTTGTAAGTTCATGGTGCCGTCGAATTATTTGTTCAAGCCAAACTAAATCTGACTCATCAAGGGCGACCAAATCGACTAGTTCAGTATTGACACGTGATTCAAAATTGGTGCTCGTGTCATCTACGTCGTCATACACATAAGCAATTCCGCCGGACATTCCTGCAGCGAAATTTCGCCCAGTCGCGCCGAGCACCACCACTCGCCCACCAGTCATATATTCGCAGCCATGGTCTCCTAAACCTTCGACAACTGCAGTCGCACCAGAGTTGCGTACACAAAATCGTTCACCAACAATACCTGCGATAAAAATCTCACCACTCGTTGCGCCATATCCGATCACATTTCCCGCAATGACGTTTTCATGGGCAACGAATTTTGCTCGATTGTCAGGGTGCAAAATTATTCGGCCACCCGACAAACCTTTGCCCAAGTAGTCATTTGAGTCGCCCTCCAATCGCAACTCAATACCTTTTGGAATAAATGCGCCGAAACTTTGGCCAGCAGACCCAGTGAAGCGAATAGAAATTGTTGCATATGGCAAGCCGACTTCGCCAAAACGCTTCGTGACTTGGTAGCCAAGCATCGTGCCCACTGCGCGGTTCGTATTATTGATTGAATATTCGATCGTCACGGGTTGAGAATTCTCGAGTGCGTTTTTGCAATCAACAATCAGTTCGTTGTCGAGTGCGCCAGACAAACCATGATCTTGTTGTATCGAGTGATACGGCGTCTGGTTGTAAGGATTTTGTGGCACTGCCAAAATTGGCGAGATGTCAAGTCCTCGGGCCTTCCAGTGGTCGATAGCATGTTTCGCATTGAGCATCTCAACACGGCCGACTGCCTCTTGCAAACTTCGAAATCCAAGTTGCGCAAGATATTCGCGAACTTCAGTACAACTCTGGGTTCTGCGTTGCGATTCCAACCGGGCAAGTATCAAGATGACAGACCCGCATCATCACACAACCGCTAACAACTAACGGTGCTGTCGCAAAACCAAACTCTTCAGCACCAAGCAACGCAGCAATAATTACATCTCGACCGGTTTTCATTTGTCCGTCGGTCTGCACAACAATTCGATCGCGCAAGCCGTTGAGCATCAAAGTCTGTTGAGTTTCGGCCAAACCAAGCTCCCACGGTGCACCGGCATGCTTAAGCGAAGTCAATGGCGAAGCACCAGTTCCTCCGTCGTGTCCAGATATTAAAACCACGTCCGCTTTCGCTTTGGCTACACCAGCTGCCACCGTGCCAACGCCAACTTCAGCCACAAGTTTCACATGAATTCGTGCAACCGGATTTGAATTTTTTAAATCATGAATCAACTGTTTGAGATCTTCAATCGAATAAACATCATGGTGTGGCGGCGGGCTAATCAGTCCGACACCTGGTGTTGAATATCGTGTTTTGGCGATCCACGGATAAACCTTGTGCGCAGGCAACTGCCCACCCTCGCCAGGCTTGGCACCTTGCGCCATCTTGATTTGCAAGTCATCCGCGTTAACTAGATATTCACTCGTGACGCCGAATCGTGCCGAAGCAACTTGCTTGATTGCCGAGCGTTTTGAATCACCATTCGGCATTTTCTGATATCGCTCTGAGTCTTCGCCACCTTCGCCAGTGTTGCTCTTGCCACCGATTCGGTTCATGGCAATTGCCAAAGTCTCGTGCGCTTCTGCAGAAATTGAACCATAACTCATCGCGCCAGTTGAAAACCGTTTAATGATTTCACGAACTGGCTCAACTTCGTCAATTGAAATTGGTTTATTCGTCTCAATAAATTCGAACAATCCGCGCAACGTTGCCAAAACTCGCGACTGATCATCAACCGATTTTGTGTATTGCTTAAAAATGTCGTAGCGACCCGAGCGAGTCGCATGTTGCAGACGAAAAACCGTCTCTGGGTTGAACAAGTGATGTTCGCCCTCACGGCGCCACTGATACTCACCACCTAATTCGAGTTGACGGTGGTGACGTTGATCTGGACGCAATGGGTGCGCAACTGCGTGGCGCGCTGCGACTTCTTGAGCGATTTCGTCAAGCGAGATTCCACCAAGTCTTGAAACCGTGCCAGTAAAAAATTCGTCAACTAGCTCAGTCGACAAACCGATCGCTTCAAAAATCTGTGCACCTGTGTAAGACGCAACTGTTGAAACACCCATCTTTGACATGACTTTCAAAACACCTTTACCTGAGGCTTTGATGTAATTTTTGATCGCCGTTTTAGCATCCACATTTCCCAGACCAAACATGCCTGCTCGGTCATTGGCAATCACCATGTCTTCAATCGATTCGAATGCAAGATACGGGTTAATCGCACCTGCTCCGTATCCAATCAATAGTGCCATGTGATGAACTTCTCGAGCATCTCCAGACTCAACAATTAATCCAACTTTTGTTCGTTGCTTTTCTCGAATCAGATGATGGTGAACTGCACTGGTCAACAACAAAGACGGAATTGGCGCAAACACATCATCACTATTTCGATCAGACAGCACGATGATTCGAGCGCCGTCATCAATTGCATCCGAGACATTTTTACGAATTTCGTCGAGCGCTTCGCGCATTGCCGGCGCACCATTTGCAACTCGATACAAACCGCTAATCACTTTAGATTTGAGATGATCAAACACGTTGTCTTCGTTGATTTGAATAATTTTGGCCAATTCATCATTATCAATAATCGGAAACGGCAAAACAAGTTGCTTGCAGTTTTCGCTGGTTGCCAACAGCAGGTTGCTCTCTGGCCCGCATGTTGAGCCGACTGATGTGACAATCTCTTCGCGAATCGCATCCAACGGCGGGTTTGTGACCTGTGCAAACATTTGCGAGAAATAATCAAACAAAAGTCTTGGACGAGTTGACAATACTGCGATTGGCGTGTCGGTGCCCATCGACCCGATCGGCTCTGTGCCCGTCATTGCAGTCGGAGCAATTATTAATTTCAGTTCTTCGTGCGAATAGCCGAACACTTGCTGACGCCGCAACACACTGTCGTGACTAAACACGACATGCTCCCGATCAACAAGATTCTTAAGTTCAACTTGGCCCTCTACTAGCCACTGCTCGTAAGGTTCCTGCGCTGCCAGAGTCTCTTTAATTTCTTCGTCGCTAATTATTCGACCTTGCGCTGTGTCAACTAATAACATTTTCCCAGGTTGCAAGCGACCTTTTTTGACAATCTTCGCTGGATCAACATTCACGACACCAACTTCACTGGCCATAATCACCAAGTCATCGTCAGTCACCCAGTAACGACTTGGTCGCAGACCATTTCGATCTAGAACAGCACCGATCACAGTTCCATCAGTGAATGCAACGCTTGCTGGTCCATCCCATGGCTCCATCAACGAACCGTGATATCGATAAAACGCACGCTTTGTTTCTGACATCGTTGTTGAGTTCTCCCACGCTTCAGGAATCATCATCAACATTGCGTGCGGCAAACTTCGACCTGACAAGTGCAACAATTCTAAAACTTCATCGAAACTTGCAGAGTCAGATGCACCGACTGTGCAGATCGGAAACGCCAGTTCTAAGTCTGGGATTAGTTCGGTCGCCAACAAAGATTCTCGCGTCCTCATCCAGTTTCTATTTCCCTGCACGGTATTAATTTCGCCGTTGTGCGCGATGTATCTGTACGGATGAGCCAGCGGCCAAGATGGAAATGTGTTCGTCGAGAAACGACTATGCACGAGTACAAGCGCCGACTCAATTCGCTCGTCGCTCAAGTCTGTAAAAAACATCTGCAGTTCTGGCGTCGTCAACATGCCTTTATATATGAGCGTGCGTGACGAAAGCGATGGAAAGTATGTCTTTTGGTCGTCAATCAATTCGTGCTCGATTCGTTTCCGCAAAATAAACAACTTGCGATCTAAATCAATCAGCGTTGCGCCACTCGGGTCATCAATAAAAATTTGCATAAAAGATGGCATGACGCGATGCGCACCCGCACCCAAGCATGCGGGGTCTACCGGAACGCTTCGCCAACCGAGCGTGCGTAATTTCTGCTCTGAAACAATCAGTTCAATTTGAGCCCTCGCTTTTGTAGCAAGTTCTTCGCTACGCGGCAAGAACGCAAGCCCAACTCCATAACTTCCGACACTCGGCAATGCGAAATCAGTAACCGCATCAAAAAACTTGTGTGGAATCTGTAACAAGATTCCTGCGCCATCACCGGTTTGAGTTTCAGCACCAGTTGCACCGCGATGCTCCATGCTGCACAATGCGCCAAGACCTGTCGCAACAATTTCGTGACTCGCCCGACCATGAATATCTACGACGAACGAGACACCACACGAGTCGTGTTCAAATCTTGGATCGTAAAGACCAATTGCTTTCGGTAAATCTTGCAAAGTTGTCGCCTCTAAAAAGTTTAAAATCACCCACCAATTGGCTGATTAAACGAGACGACGTTGGCCCGAGATTTAAAGTCTAGACAGACGGAGGTACAAAACTTGCCGACCTTTTTTCAAAATTCGCCATCACTGCTTCAACCTGATTTGGCTTGCCAATCAGCGAATGAATAATCCTTCGCTCCGCGGCAAAATGTTCTGCCGCCCCGGCGTTAGAGAGACGGTTGATTAACGCCTTGGCACCTCGCACCGCGTCTGGGCTTCGAACTGCAATTTCGTTAGCGATCTGCATCGCAACTTCAAGCGGTGCATCTGAAACACGTGTAACAACCCCCAACTCGTGTGCTTCGGTGCCCGATATTACTCGTGCACTAAAAACCAAATCTTTAACCACATCATCACGAACCAGACGCGACAACATCAATGTTCCAGTCATATCAGGAATGAGACCCCAATGAACTTCACGCATTGAAAGTTGCGTCGCTGGATGTGCGACACGAATATCGGCGCCAAGAGCCAACTGCATTCCGCCACCCAACGCATGGCCTTGCAATGCTGCAATAACTGGCACCGGAACTTCTTGCCACACCCAACAAATTTGTTGCGCTAGATGTGTGATCGCACCAGGCTCCATAACTCCTGCGTTCTGTTTGTCGGCTTCTGGCTTTAGTTTGCTTTTCTCCCCTGAATCAGCCATCGCCTGAAAACTGCCGAAATCAAGACCCGCGCAAAACGATGCACCGTTGCCAGATAACACGACTGCACGAATATCTTTGTTGGTCACCAAATCTTTGCCCGCTCGAGCGATCGCATCAAACATCGCAGGGTCTAGTGCATTGCGCTTGTCGGCGCGATCCAAGCGCACATCGGCAATTCCGTCATTAATTGTTATTACTACGCGGTCGTTGTAGTTTTTGCTGTCGTTCGCAGTCATCACTATCCCCCTTTTTTCTTACTTTTATTATTCCTATTATCTAAAGCCGACTTCTAACTTAACTTTCTCTGAGTCTCAAATCTTCATTGCAACATCGTAAACTCAGTTACATGAAAATTGACTTGACAATAGACGAAGTATTATCAACGACACGCAGCGTGCGCAAGCGCCTTGACTTTGATCGACCAGTCGAGCGCGAAGTGGTCGAAGAGTGCTTGAACCTGGCATTGCAGGCCCCAACTGGTGGCAATGCTCAAGGTTGGCATTGGATTGTTGTTGAAGACGCGGCCAAGCGCAAAGCACTTGCCGATATTTACAAAGCAAATTTTATGATTTATGCGAGTATGCCAGGACGGAAATTTACCGAAGGTGACATGCGAATCGATCAAATGCCAAAAGTTCGTGACTCGGCGATTTATCTGGCTGAAGAAATGTATCGCGCACCGATGATGATGATCCCGTGCATCGAAGGCCGTCTTGAAAATGTTGATGTCGCGATGGGCGCTGGTGCATGGGGTTCACTATTGCCAGCCGTTTGGAGTTTCATGCTCGCGCTTCGAAGCCGTGGTTTGGGCTCAGCGTGGACGACGATTCATTTGATTCTTGAAGGTGAAAAGAAAGCGGCAGAAATCTTGGGCATTCCACACGACAAAATTACGCAAGGCGGACTCTTCCCAATTGCGTACACAATTGGCACCGAGTTCAAACCAGCAAAACGTTTGCCACTTGAAAAAGTTTTACATTGGGACAAGTGGTAAATCGCGCTAGTCAATCGCGTTAATCAAACGCGTTAATCAACCAATCGCATTCCGCTTGGCGCAATAGATTTGCCCGCAGTCGGTAAATCCACTACAAAATTTGTACGGTGCGCGGCGAATACATGGTGCGACAACAAAACGGCGTTGCCAGCAACATCTCGGGTAACTCGCTCGCACTGAAGAACGGGCGAGCCTGTCGGAATTTCGAGTAGCGCAGCGTCTGTTTTCGTCGCCGCGTCTGCGCCGATAGTCTGCGTTGCTCCACCAATCGGTATATCTAGCAATTCATAAAATGCAGATTGCTCGACTTCTTTGCGTGATAAATGTTGACCCAGTTCAAACGGACACCAAACCGTGACAACCGCAAATGGTTCACCGTTTGCAGTATTTACTCGCTTTACACGAAGTACTTGATCACAACTCAAAACTTTTGCAACTTTGCGGGTTACTTTTTCAAAATTGAATTCAACTATTCTGCGCTCAGAATGCATCCCGTTCGCCAACATTTGCTCTTCGATCGTTCCTAAACGTCCAAGAGTTTGTGTTACTTGGTCGCCAGCCATAACCCAACCGAAACCTTGGCGCGAGACGACGAGGCCCTCGTCCCGCAGCACTTCTAATGCCCGACGGACTGTGACGCGACTAACTTTGAATTCAACCGACAATTCAGATTCACTTGGCAGAACTCGTCCAGCAGAAAACTCACGAGCCTCGATTCTGGCTCGTAAAGAGTTCGCGATTTCGTGATATTGGATTATTCGAACTTGTACTATACTTGTATACAATACCACGATAAATAATCCCCCACCAAAAACACGACAATAAGAAACGGATCAACATGACCTCAAGCGCCGGAACCCCAATTGAACTCGTCACCACCGTTTATTCAAAGCTTGCTAAAAATGTTGCGCTCGGACGCAAGCGCTTAAATCGCCCGCTGACATTGACTGAAAAAATTCTGATCAATCACTTGTGCAAGCCAGCCAAGCAAGAACTCGAACGCTCTCGCAGCTATGCCGATTTCAATCCGGACCGCGTCGCAATGCAAGACGCAACTGCACAGATGGCGCTTTTGCAATTCATGACTGCCGGTTTACCAACAACTGCTGTGCCATCAACGGTGCACTGCGACCACTTAATTTTGGCCAAATCTGGCGCGCGAATCGACATGGGCGTCGCAATCGACACAAATAAAGAGGTATACGACTTTCTCCGATCTGTGTCGGCTAAATATGGTGTCGGGTTTTGGGGTCCAGGCAGCGGAATCATCCACCAAGTTGTGCTTGAGCATTATGCATTCCCTGGCGGAATGATGATCGGCACCGATAGTCATACGCCAAACGCAGGCGGACTCGGCATGATCGCAATCGGCGTTGGCGGTGCTGATGCAGTTGACGTAATGACTGGCTTTCCATTTAACGTCCGATGGCCAAAAGTTATTGGCGTAAAACTCACTGGCTCTCTTTCTGGATGGTCAAGTCCAAAAGATGTGATCTTAGAAGTTGCTCGTGTCTTGACAGTTGAGGGTGGCACTGGTGCCGTGATCGAATATTTCGGTGACGGTGCCGACACAATATCCGCGACTGGCAAAGCAACTATTTGCAATATGGGTGCAGAGATCGGTGCTACTTGTTCTGTTTTTGGATACGACGTACAAATGTCAGATTATTTGCGGGCCACTGACCGCACTGAGATTGCAGCCGAGGCCGACAAAGTTGCCGAGCATCTTCGTCCAGACGATGGAGCGCTCTACGACAAGATGATCGAAATAGATTTGTCATCTTTAAAGCCGCTAATTAATGGTCCGCATACGCCAGATCTTGCCCACCGTGTCGGCAGCGGTGTAGCCAAGGCTGCGGCAGAAAATAATTGGCCACTCGAGATTTCATCGGCACTAATCGGCAGTTGCACCAATAGTTCTTACGAAGACATCACTCGCGCCGCATCTGTCGCTCGTTTCGCTGCATCAAAAGGTTTGAAGGCAAAAACAGAATTACTTATCACACCTGGTTCAGAACAAATTCGCGCGACAATCGAACGTGACGGATTGCTTGCTGATCTTGAAGCAATCGGCGCGACTGTCTTGGCGAACGCTTGTGGCCCATGCATCGGTCAATGGGATCGCTCTAAAGAAATCACCGAAAAATCAAACACAATTGTTAGTTCGTTTAATCGCAACTTTCCAAAACGCAACGACGGATCAGCAAACACTTTAAGTTTCGTCACCAGCCCCGACACAGTTATCGCGCTCGCGCTCGCGGGTCGTCTTGATTTTGATCCAATTACCGACACGATTACGGCGCCCGATGGCTCGCAGGTTTCGCTGGCTGCACCGCTCGGCGAAGTGTTGCCAAAAAATGGCTATGACGCTGGTGCCGAAACTTTTATCGCGCCACCTAGCGATGGCTCAGACATCGAAGTTGTAGTTGATCCAACTAGCGAACGACTGCAACTACTTGAACCGTTCGAGAAATGGGATGGCAACGATTTCATTTACATGCCAGTGCTGATGAAAGCAAAAGGAAAATGCACGACTGATCACATTTCTGCTGCCGGACCTTGGCTTAAGTTTCGTGGACACTTAGAAAATATCTCTGGAAACTTGTTCGCTGGTGCAGTCAACGCATTCACTGGAGATGTCGGCGAGGGCTTCGACAAAATTGACGGTCAAGTGCGTTCGTATCCAGAAATTGCTCGTCACTACAGCGATAACAATACGCAGTGGTGCGCAATCGGTGATCAAAATTATGGTGAAGGTTCATCACGCGAACATGCAGCGATGGAGCCTCGATACCGCGGTGCTTGCGCTATCTTCGCGCGATCATTCGCTCGAATCCACGAGACTAATCTCAAGAAGCAAGGCATTGTTCCACTAACTTTTGCCGACCCAAAGGACTACGACTTAGTTGGAGAGAATGACACAATCAGTGTGCGCGGCATGCCACCAGTGCCTGATCAGCCTGTGCGATGCATCGTGCACAAACGCGGTGGCAACGATATTGAGTTTTTCGCAAGCCATACTTTTTCACCGGAACAAGTTAAATGGTTTATAGCTGGCAGCGCCCTAAACGTAGTCCGCGAAAAAGTCAAAAAATCTAAAAAGTAATCGCAGAGACTTTTAACTAACTGGGCTCGCAACAATCACAACATCACTCTTCTTTTTTCGTGCTCGAACTCCTCGAACCGAGATCAGAATTAATGTTGACAACAGAATTAACGTATGTATATATGTTGCTGAC
>JAPKZT010000202.1 GCA_026393655.1 Actinomycetota bacterium
CAATTGGCGCCAGAACAGAAGCACCAAAGGCAATCGTTAGAGCAACTTATGTCTCAGCAATTGCTGGTTTCTTTTTGAACTTGGCAATGACTCAGGCGATTCCAAAAGATCCAGATAAGTATGCGTTAATTGCGTTCGGTAGCGAGGGCGACTTCTTTCTTGTCAACGCTGCGAACCGACTTATCAGCATGGCAGTGGGCGATTTGACAGCCAAGTTATTGGTATTGATTTGTATCGTTGCCCAGTTCTTTTGCGGAATGGCATCGGTAACGGCAAACAGTCGAATGATTTATGCTTTCAGCCGCGATAATGCACTTCCTGGTTCAAAGACTTGGCACAAAATCAATCGCAAGACACGAACACCGACAAATGCTGTTTGGCTTGGTGTAGTTCTTTCGGCGATTGTTGGAATGTTGTCGCTCTACCAAAAGGGTGGATACTCAACAGCGTTCTTCGCACTCACCGGTATTTGCGTTGTTGGTTTATATATCGCCTACGCAATTCCAATTTATTTGCGACTAACGAATCCAGATTTTGTTGAAGGACCATGGCATTTGAAGGGTCGCTCTAAATTAGTCGGGTGGACTTCGTTGGTGTGGGTGGCATTCATTACTGTGCTGTTCTTCGCACCGCTGTTCTGGCCGTTTTGGCCGGTGTTTGGTAGCACTGAATTCGGTGAAGGAGATGGCGCGTATACGGTCTTCCACCAGAACAACATGAATTTCACTGGCCCATTGATCGTGATCTTTGGAGTCTGCGTGTGGTTGTACTGGAGTCTTTCAGCCAAGAAGTGGTTTACAGGACCAAAAGTTCAAGGTACCAAAGCAGAACTCATGGCGATCGAGCGCGAACTCGAACTTAAGTAGTTAAAAACGTGGCGGGTAGAACACTGACACGCCAAGAGTTGACTTCGCTCATTGAAAAGGGCGAAATTGACACGGTCATAGTTGGGTTTCCAGATCTTCAAGGAAGGCTGGTCGGTAAAAGAGTTACCGGCTGGTTTTTCCTTGAAGATGTGGCCGACCATGGCACAGAAAACTGCAACTATCTAATTGCAACAGATATGGATGATAACCCTGTGCCGGGTTATCGATTCGCAAGTTACGACCAGGGCTACGGCGACATGGTTGCGATGCCCGACTGGAAGACAGTGCGGATATTGCCGTGGATTCCAAAAACTGCGTTAGTGCTTTGTGATTTGAGCGAGCCTGGCACGAAAGAATCGATAAGTGTCTCACCGCGCCAAGTTTTGCGCGACCAAGTTGATGCGGCTCATGCTCTCGGGTTTGAGCCTCGTCTCGGCAGCGAAATTGAATTTTATTTATTTCACGACTCATATCGTGAAGCACACGCTAAAAATTATCTTGGGCTAAGTCCGCATTCGCCGTGGATGGAGGACTACCAAATAGTTCAAACCACGATGGACGAATACGTGATCGGTGATATTCGCAGAAACCTTGATGCAGCCGGAATACCAATTGAATGTTCAAAAGGCGAAGCCGGTCGCGGACAACACGAAGTAAATTTGCGATACACCGAAGCTGTTGAGATGGCAGATCGTAATTTGATTTATAAAAGCGCAGCAAAAGAAATTGCGGCAAAGCATGGTCGCGCTGTTTCGTTTATGGCCAAATACAACATGAACGAGACTGGTTCATCGTGTCATGTGCACTCAAGTCTGTGGAACTTGGCAGACAACTCTGCGGCGTTTGCACCTTCGCCAAAAGATAGCCATCACATGCCGAAAGTCTTTGAACAATATCTTGCTGGGTTGCTGGCAACAGCGCGCGACTTTTGTTTGTTGTGGGCGCCAACTGTAAACAGTTACCGCCGGTTTCAACCTGGGTCTTGGGCGCCGACGGCGATTGCGTGGGGCGGTGACAATCGCACACTCGGCTACCGAGTTGTCGGGCACGGTGCTGGTTCACGAGTTGAATGTCGAATACCCGGCTCAGATGCGAATAGTTATTTTGCATTTGCTGGCACGATCGCCGGTGGCCTCTACGGAATTCGCCACGAATTAGAACTTGAGCCAGCGTTTGTTGGCAACGGTTATGAAGCTACAAATGTTACGCGCATACCAAATTCGCTAGGTGAGGCGATCGGATATTGGGAGAACAGTGCGATTGCCAAAGAATGCTTCGGCGACGCAGTGCATCATCACATCGGCAATATGGCTCGCGCAGAGTGGGCAGCCTTTGGTAGTGCTGTGACCGACTGGGAGCTCACGAGGTATTTCGAGCGCTCATAAATATGGTTGAACAACCTTCAGTAGCACGTGCAGTAATTATTGGTGGCGGTATTGTCGGTTGCTCGACGGCTTATCACCTCGCCCGTCTGGGCTGGACAGATACGGTGTTGATTGAAAAGCACAAACTTACTTCTGGTTCTACTTTTCATGCGGCCGGATTAGTTGGACAACTGCGCACGAGCGCCAACATCACACAGTTGTTGGGATACTCGGTTGAGTTGTATCGCACGCTTGAAGCGCAGACTGGTTTAGCAACTGGCTGGAAGATGAACGGCGGATTGCGTCTGGCATGTAACAACGAGCGGTGGAGCGAAGTAAAGCGTCAGGCAACAACTGCAAAATCTTTTGGGTTAGAAGTGCATTTATTGTCACCTCGCGAGGCTCAAGAACTTTGGCCACTGATGCAAGTTGAAGATTTAGTTGGTGCCGCATTCTTGCCGACTGACGGTCAGGCGAACCCGTCTGACATTACTCAGGCGCTTGCACGCGGCGCGCGTCAAGCAGGCGCAACAATTTGTGAAGACACAGAAGTTCTAAAGATAGATATTCAAGATGGCGTGATTAAAGGAGTCATCACGAATAACGGTCGGATTGATTGCGAGATGGTGGTTTGTTGTGCAGGTCAATGGACGCGAACTCTTGCCGCGACAGTCGGTGTCAATGTGCCGCTCGTATCCGTTCAGCATCAATATATTTTGACTGATCAGATGAGCGGTGTGACACCGACACTGCCGACGTTGCGAGACCCAGATCGGCTTACTTATTACAAAGAAGAAGTCGGTGCGTTAGTGATGGGTGGGTACGAGTCAAATCCGATTCCGTGGGCTGTGAATGGTGTGCCTAAGGATTTCAATTTCAAATTACTTGACTCAGATTTTGAACATTTTGCACCAACAATGGAACTCGCGATTGGTCGAGTGCCGGCGCTGCGAGATGTTGGCGTCAACCAACTAACAAATGGTCCCGAGAGTTTCACACCAGACGGAAACTTTATTCTCGGTGAAGCACCTGAACTGAAGAATTTTTTCGTTGGCGCCGGGTTCAATGCGTTTGGCATCGCCGCTGGGGGTGGCGCTGGTATGGCGCTTGCCGAGTGGGTTCATCGCGGAGTTGCACCATATGACTTATGGGTCGTAGATATTCGACGATTCGGATATCCACATCGCGATGTGAATTGGGTTCGGTCGCGCACGCTTGAGGCTTATTCGAAGCACTACACAATGGCATGGCCACATGAAGAACATCAAAGCGTTCGGAATTGTCGACAGTCGCCGCTTTACGCAAGGCTTGCGGCACAAGGCGCGTGTTTCGGTGAAAAACTCGGTTGGGAGCGCCCAAATTGGTTCGCCGATAAAAGTCTCGGCGAAACTGCAAGTGATGTTTATACATATGGTCGACAAAATTGGTTTAATGCCGTCGGCCGTGAGCATCGGGCGGCGCGTAATACTGCCGTGCTATTCGATCAAACATCGTTCGCTAAATTCACCGTTACTGGTCGCGACTCGATGGCGGCTTTGCAGTGGCTTGCCGCCAACAATATTGATAAACCTGTTGGTTCAGTTACATACACACAGTTACTTGATGCCAGTGGTGGCATTCAATGTGACTTGACAATAACCAGAGTCGGTACAGATTCGTTTTATATTGTGACTGGCACAGGCTTTGCAACGCATGACTTTGACTGGATAAAGCGAAATATCTCTGGGCGCGCGGTCGCGGTTTCTGGCGCGGGTGTTCAGTTAACAGATATAACTGACACGAGATCTGTGCTTTCGCTAATGGGGCCGCGATCTCGTGAAATTCTGTCTATTGTGACAAACACTGATGTTTCTAACGAGGCATTTGGTTTTGCGACAATGCAAAACATTCAAATCTCAGGTTGTGATGTCATGGCGATACGCGTCACATATGTCGGCGAACTCGGTTACGAGTTGCACATGGCTGTTGCCGACGCTCCAAGTGTTTACGATGAATTATTTAGTCATGGCGCTTCACTCGGGCTCAAGAATGCTGGCTACCGGGCGATCGAAAGTTTGCGTCTTGAAAAGGGATATCGCAGTTGGGGTGCCGAGATTGGCCCTGATCACACACCGCTTGAGGCAGGATTGGGTTGGGCAACGAAACTCAATTCTGATATCGATTTTCTCGGTCGTGTCGCACTTGGTGAACAACGCGAAACCGGCGTGAAGAAAATTCTTGCGGGCTTTCGCGTCGATGACCCAAGTGTTGTTCTGCTTGGGCGAGAAACTATTTATCGCAACGGTGAGCGTGTGGGCTGGCTAACTAGTGGCGGGTATGGCTACACAGTTGAGGCGTCACTGGGATATGGCTATGTGCGCAACCCGCAAGGCGTGACTCGAGATTATGTTCTGCAAGGTAGTTACGAACTTGAAGTCGCCAATGAGCGAGTGCCTGCAACAGTTTCACTCAGCGCATTTTACGACCCGAAAATGATCAAGATTCGTAGTTGATTTCTGAGTCGAGTTCGCAGTTAATTTGCTGCGTCGACTAACAGACTTTCAAAACCTGGGGCATCGGAAAGTCGCTTGCAATTCGAAAGTCGTGAGTCAGCATATGCAACGAAGTCAGTATCGAGTGTGCTGATTGCTTGTTGCACCACAGCCCATAATCCTTCGCGCAGTTCGCTCATGATCTTCATCAGTTGCAATTTTGCCCAACGCTGTGATGTGACCTTGCCAAAGTAGCAAGTGAGTATCGTTTCGTCGCCACTTTCGTCAAGTTCGGTATTGACCGATAAGTTTCCAAGATCAAAGTACAGATTGTTCATTCCTGCGTATTCGAAGTCAAGCAACCATGTTCGATCTAAGTCAAATAAAACATTCGTCGGCAATAGATCATTGTGGCAGGCGACTAGTTGATCAGGCGATTTAGCGAACGCCGATTCGATGCGAAGTGAAACCGCGTGCAGAGAATTCCATAATTTGGGTGCCTCAACACCGTTGACTTGTGCGTCGCGAACATGGGCCTCGACAATCCGATGAATCGGAAACGACCCATCGATTTTGCCGCCG
>JAPKZT010000199.1 GCA_026393655.1 Actinomycetota bacterium
CGCAACACCCAAGCGCAGCTTCATAATCGCCGACTGCCCTGGCCACATACAGTACACACGCAACATGATCACTGGTGCTTCAAATGCTGATCTGGCGATCGTTCTCGTTGACGCACGCACTGGTGTTGTCGAACAAACTCGTCGCCACAGTTTGCTTGTCTCTCTGCTTGGCGTGCCTCACTTAGTTATTTGTATCAACAAAATGGATCTCGTTAATTACGATCAAGCTATTTTTGACAAAATTCGCGAAGAGTTTGAGACTTTTGCCTCACGACTTGACCTGCGCGATGTTACTTTTTTGCCGATCAGCGCACTCGCTGGCGATAATGTTGTCAGCCGTTCAGCAAACATGTCGTGGTTCGAAGGACCGACGCTGTTGCATCATCTTGAAAATATTTATATTGCCAGTGATGACAACCGAATTGACACAAGATTTCCGGTGCAATATGTAATTCGACCACAACGCGCTGACACACCTGACTACCGCGGATATGCAGGGCGCGTTGCAGGTGGCATGTTGCGAGTCGGCGACGACATTATGGTTTTGCCCTCGGGCTTAACCAGCACGATCACTGGCATTGACTCACCCAACGGCCCAGTTGAGCAAGCCGAACCTGGTCAGGCCGTTACTGTTTTATTGAAAGATGATCTTTCAATTACTCGTGGCGACATGTTGTGCCGGCCTAACAATCGCCCACGAACATCTCAAGAACTAGAGGCGATGCTGTGTTGGATGGATGATGCGGCACCGCTACAACTAGACAAGATTTATACGGTCAAGCACACGACGAAACTTGCACGCGGTAAGGTATCTAGCGTTTTGTATCGACTAGATATTTCAAATCTGCATCGCGAAACAAATATCAAAGACTTGAAGTTCAACGAGATTGGTCGCGTCACATTACACACCACGAGTCCATTGTTCTTTGATGACTACCATCAGAACCGCACGACTGGCTCATTTATTCTTGTTGATGAATCGTCTGGGCAAACTGTCGCTGCTGGTATGTTGCTCTCGCCACGATCCTAAACTTGTTATTACTAGTGAGAGAAGCAAAATGAATCAACCGGTATGGCACGAACCAGGTGTGACCAGAGCACAACGCTGGAACAGACATGGACTCGTAGGTGCAACCGTTTGGTTAACTGGATTCTCTGGTTCGGGAAAGTCGACGATTGCAAACGGACTCGCGCGAGAACTCTTAAACACAAGTCGACTTTCATACATTCTGGATGCCGATAATATTCGCCACGGGCTGAACTCAGATCTCGGATTCAGCGATGACGAACGCACTGAAAACATTCGACGGATAGCCGAAGTCGCTTGTTTATTTGCCGACTCAGGCACGGTCGCAATAGTGCCGATCATCTCACCGTTCATAACCTCACGTGCACACGCGCGCAAAATTCACGAGGCTCGCAACTTGAAATTTATTGAAGTTCATGTCGCAACAACACTTGAAGAGTGCGAAAGGCGCGACACAAAAGGCTTGTACGCCAAGGTTCGTAGCGGAGACATGACAGGGCTAAGTGGCGTAGATAGCCCGTATGAAGTTCCGAAGTCGCCTGATGTAGTCGTCGGCGCAAACAACGAAACACTGCAACAATCGGTCGCGCTGATATTAGGCAAACTTCTCGTTAAAGCTGGTGTATGAAAGTGATGCAATAACTATGGTCAGCGATAAAGATTTTTCTCTCAAACCATTTGCCGGCTTTTTGCTCGTCGCACCAAGTCTGAAAATTATGTACTGCCCGACTACCAAAGTTGCTTGCAGCAGCATCAAAATGTTGCTCGCCAAGGCCAGCGGCTCATACGACCAGTCGCGACTTGATCGCTTGATCAGCCCACACATGGCTCGTTCGCAAACGATTCATGAACTGGGCGTAAGCGGATTAACCAAACTTATCGACATGAATGCAAAACAGATCGACGAGATTTTGCACTCCCCAGATTGGCTTCGGGTTTATGCGACTCGCGACCCACTCACTCGGGCATACTCGGCATGGGAGAACCGCATATTTTCTCGTGCGCCTGGCACGCCCGATAAGGCAATAGAACTTTGCCAAGATCAAATCATTGACGGTCGAATTAACGTCACTGAAAGTTTTGCGTTGTTTGCCAAAATGATCTCTGAGCAAACTAATGAGTTTATGGATGATCATCATTTTTTGCCGCAGTCACACATTGTTCACC
>JAPKZT010000283.1 GCA_026393655.1 Actinomycetota bacterium
AAAACTTGTTGAAGATAAACACAAACCATGGATCTAACACCGCGACCACAAGCTCAGTCGCCAAAGCGTCGTCGTTTGATGCCAATCATCGTGTTGTCATTAGTTGGTATAGGTGGTGCGGTAATCGTCACCCAGTTTCTTTCTTCGGCAATTGACTATTACTGCAATGTCGATGAAGTGGGTGTGCGTTCTGGTTGCGACACCGTCAACAGGTTGCGAGTGCAAGGCACTGTTGAACAAGGCTCGTTAGCAAAAAGAGACAACACAACAGAATTTACGCTTGTCTTTAATGGCAAATCGTTAGATGTTATTTATGCGGGTGACGCCGGTGGAGTTTTTCAAGAATGTATTTCAGTGGTCGCTCACGGGCGACTAATTAATGGTGTGCTTGAGTCAAATCGAATTGAGGTTAAACACTCAAACGAGTACGAAGCAAAAAATAAAGACCGACTAGAAAAATCCGGGAGCGCGGCGTGCTCGCAAGTGCAGGGATAACCGGCACGATCGGACGCGCATTATTGCTCGTCGGTTTCATTGGCGCAGTATTTGGCGCATTCGCCGCCATAACCGGCGTGCGAAATAACGAACCACGAGTTATCCGTTTAGTTTCGCGGTTTGCAGTGCTCGCGTTTGCTGCTGCAGTTGGTGCCTTCGCAGTGATGGAGTATGCGATGATCACACGCGACTTCTCATTGGCATATGTACAGAAAGTTGGCTCGTGGTCAACGCCGGCTTTGTACAACTTCGCTGCGGTGTGGAGTGCACTCGAAGGATCAATCTTGATGTGGGTGTTAATTCTTTCTGGTTACACGCTGGCTGTGTGTTTTTGGATGCGCAAGCGGTTGAACGAATCACTTGCCGCATGGGCGATGGCAGTGATGATGATTGTACTGGCATTTTTTTTCTTAGTTTCATTTTTTCCGGCAAATCCGTTTGCACTTGGCGCACCAGGAGTTTTAGATGGGCCAGGACCAAACCCGTTATTGCAAAATCACATCTTGGTCATGTTTCATCCACCGATTTTGTATCTCGGTTATGTCGGTGTCACTGTGCCGTTCGCATTTGCAATCGCCGCACTTGTCACTGGTCGAGTTGGTGAGGGTTGGTTAATCGCAACACGACGCTGGTCGCTTTTCGCCTGGGGTTTTTTGACATTTGGTATTGCACTGGGTAGTTGGTGGAGTTATGAAGTTCTTGGATGGAGTGGCGTTTGGGCGTGGGACCCAGTTGAAAACGCCTCGCTTCTGCCGTGGATAACGGGCACTGCGTATATTCACTCAGTGCTGGTGCAAGAGCGGCGTGGAATGTTGCGTGTCTGGAATATCTCATTACTAGTTGCCACTTTTAGCTTGACAATTCTTGGCACGTTCTTAACACGCTCGGGAGTATTAAATAGTGTGCATGCTTTCAGCGAGAGCGGTATCGGCACTTGGTTTCTTTCGTTCTTTACAGTCGTATTAGTAGTTTCAGTTTTTTTAATTGGCTGGCGCGGTGACAAACTGCGTAGCCCAGGCATAATTGACTCGCCGTTATCGCGCGAAGCGGCATTCTTGGCGAACAATGTTTTATTCGCAGTTTTTGCGTTTGTTGTTCTACTTGGCACCGTGTTTCCATTAATTATTGAAGCGTTGCAAAATCGTCAGATCGCTGTTGGTGCACCATTTTTTGATCGACTTACAGTCCCAATTGGTATTGCATTACTGACGTTGATGTCTATTGCCCCGGTGTTGCCGTGGCGTAAAGCATCCGCTGAAACTTTGCAGACAAGATTATTTTGGCCGATGTGGTCTGGCATTGCAGCTCTCGTGGCGAGTCTTGCTTTAGGCGCTTACGGTTTGGCGCCACTTTTAACTTTCACTCTCGGTGGAGTTTCGGGTGGCGCAGCATTGCGGCAAGTTGTTCTTGCCACACGCCGACAAGGTTTGCGTGGGCTCGTAGGTCGAGCAAATGGTGGAATGATTGTGCACCTTGGCGTAATTCTTATCGCCGTCGCGCTTGGCGCATCAAACAGTTATAGCAAGAGTCAAGAACTCTCACTAGTCGCAGGCGTGCCTGCAACTTTTGCTGGTCACAGTTTTGAGTTAAGTGATGTGATTGAAGTGCGCGATGATCGAAGCGTAAGTGTCAAAGCGCGTGTAATCGTTGATGGCGTCAAAACTTACGAGCCAGCAATCACTAAGTACACGCGCATCGGGATGAATGTCGGCACACCTTCTGTAAAAGCATCACTGACAAGTGATATCTATTTGACTCTTGAGCCACCGGTTCGCCAAGATTCGAATACAGCACGTATCAAAGTGTTCATCAAGCCAATGATCACATGGTTATGGATTGGCACAATGTTGATGGCTATCGGAACTTTTCTCGCGGCGTTTCCTGGTCGTCGGCGCCGACCGACCGACGCAACGAGTGCAGAAGTTTTAGTTGCCGAGAAAATTCAAAATTAATCATGAGTTCTAAATATCTCGTCAAGATCGTGTCGAGTGTTGTTGCGCTTGTTCTTGTGTCGTTACTTTGGGTTTTAATTATTTCTAAACCAAATAGTGACCGAGTTGCACGTTCGACACTTCTTGGTCAATCCGCGCCATCAATTGTTACTGCGACAATTGATGATCAGCCATTCGATCTGCAGCGACGTAAAGGCTCATGGGTTGTTTTGAATTTTTTTAATTCAACTTGCGTTCCTTGTGTCAATGAGCATCATTTATTAGTTGATTTTGCTAAACGTGAAGCTATGAATGACAACGGCGCCGAGTTGTACACGGTTGTCAATGACGACAGCGATGATGCGGTGCGAAATTTCTTTTTAAAAAATGGCGGTGATTGGGCAAAGTTGAAAGATGAAAACGGTGCAATCGCGGTGGCGTTTGGTGTTGCTCGTGTTCCTGAAACTTGGGTTATTGATCCAAACGGGTTAGTGCGACTGAGAGTTACAGGCGAGTTGAGTGAAGGCTTACTTGAAGCGCAACTAGATAAATTGCGCGAAGAGTTCACATCATGAAAACAAGAAAATCTGTTTGGCTAGCAATGTTTTTACTGGTCTGCGTGCTCTTGGCGTTTGGCGCAACTCGCTCTGGTGGTCCGCAGACCCAGCAAGATCGCATTGATTTGGTCACATCACATTTGGCGTGTCCAACGTGTTCGGGTGAGAGTGTTTTTGTTTCGAGAGCCTCTGCCGCCGAGGCAATTCGCACCGAGGTTGCTCGACAAGTCGGTGCAGGCATTCGCACCGACGATGAAATCATCAGCTATATCGAGCAACGTTTCGGCAGTCAAGTGCTACTAGTTCCGCGGTCAACTGGTCTCGATTCGTTGGTTTGGTCACTGCCAGTAGCGGTTTTAATTATTGCGTTGTCGCTATTGGTCAGCGCATTTGTTCGTTGGGGTCGTCGCACGTCTATTGCGCCAAGCACCGATGATGAGACTCTGGTAAAAAATGCTCTCGCTGAAACTGCACAAGACAGCAACGAAAGTTAATTCTTAGTGGATAAATCAGATGCAAACATTGAAAGTCGCATAGATCAGCGAAAATTTTTACTGCAGTCGTTGCGCGATCTAGACGCCGAATTTAAGGCTGGTGATTTAGACCTTGATGATTACAACTCTCTGCGTTCAGATTATGTTGCTCGTACAGCCCAAGTTTTAAAAGAACTTGAATCACCAGAACCGACTAGCTCAATTCGTGAGAATACCAAATCAACTAAGAGAGCTCGTCAAACATTGATCACACTGTTGTTGGTATTGATAGTTGCAACTGGCGCAGGCTGGTTAGTGGCGCATCAGTCGGGTCAGCGACTGTCAGGTCAGTCATTATCTGGCAGTATCGAAGACTCAACCGCATCATTATTGTCGCGCGCCAGAGCCACAAATTTCGTAGATCCACAAGCAGCAATTAAGTTGTATTCACAGGTGCTTGGCTTAGACCCAGACAATGTTGAGGCACTCACATATCGAGCGTGGTTGTTGGCACTCATCGCTCGTGGTGCCGGCAGCGAAATCAAACAACTTGCATTTTTATCCGCGTCAACTGATCTCGAGCGAGCGATAAAAATTGACGCCAGTTATCCAGACGCGCATTGCTTTCTTGGCATAGTTCGGTTTCGCCTAGCAGGCGATGCCATTGGCTCTCGCGAGCAACTAACAATATGTGAATCGCAAAATCCGCCAGCAGAAGTAAAAAGTTTTGTTGATTCGATCATCGCCGAAGTCGACGCAGCGATTGCAGGTTGAGCTAAATATTACAGTGGCGGCGATATCACTGCGGCGGCACTGTTATTGTGGCGGCGCCATGACAATGGCAGATGTGAAGCTGTTTTTTATGCGCTCGACTACCCACACCGAGGCTTTGCGCCAATCTGGTTTAGATCCGATTTCCATTCCGCGTCGTTGCAAAATTTTAATTACTTCAGGAATCATGTCACCATGACTTGAGATCACTGTCGAATCTTGCGCATCTTCAAGAAGTTCAATCATCTTGGCAACATCACCGTGCTCAAATAATCGTTTGTCAGCAAAGATTTCAATTTTCGTTGCTTTGCTAAGAGGTTCGAGAGTTTGCATGCATCTAACAGCCGGACTCGAAATTAAAGCGCTTGGCTTTAGTTCAACAAGTTTTTCTGCAATTGCTTGCGACTGCTCCCATCCTTTGTCGCTAAGAGGTCTCAGGGTGTCTGGGCCGTCCCATTCGCTTCGTTTTCCGGCTTTGGCATGTCGAACTATGTAAAGAGTCACCGCCAAAAGTTATCTCATAAATCTTTGGTTAATGCATTGCCACAATTTTTAAGGCACAATTACACGATGGGATTCTTTGATCGAAATCGTGACGAATTAGCCGCAAAAGGTTTTGATGAATCTCGGCTTCCACCTGGGCAGTATTTAACCGATCGGTTTCCAGTTCTTCATGTTGGTGATGTGCCAACTTACAAACCAGGCGAGTGGAGTTTGACAATTGATGGTTTGGTCGACAAGCCGTTTACTTTGTCGCTCGACGAACTACGTGCATTGCCTTCAACAGAAATCAAAACAGATATTCATTGCGTAACTAAATGGTCGAAGTTCGACATGGTCTGGGCTGGCGTGCGAGTGCGTGATTTATTTGAGATGGCAAAGATCTCAACAAGTGCAACTCATGTGATGGGCCAAGCCGAATATGGTTACACCGCCAACGTGCCACTTACCGACTTAATGCGTGATGATTCGCTAGTCGTATATCAATACGAAGGCGAAGACATCGAGCCGATTCATGGTGGCCCCGTTCGACTATTGGTGCCACAGTTGTATTTTTGGAAATCACCAAAGTGGTTGCGTCGCCTCGAACTTTGTGCTGCTGATGCCCCGGGTTTCTGGGAGCAAAACGGATATCACATGTATGGCGATCCGTTTTTAGAACAGCGTTTCTGGGGCGACTAGTTTCTTAAATAGTTTTTCTAATTTATTTTAATTAAATAGTCGTCGCACAAAAAGTGTCACCCATCGGCAACGATGATGACAGTTCAGGATTCGTGTCGCCGTACAAAGCAGTCAACATTCCTTTGACCATGCCACGATCAACTGCACAAATCACGGGGTGCTCAATTGCAAGTTCGCCGAACGGGCAGTGATTATTTACAATTCGTAATTGATTGTTGCGCTGATCTGTGTGAGCAGCAAAGCCGTGTGCGGTTAATGCATCCGCAACAGCCTGCATTGCAGACCGCAAAGATCTCTGAGTCGTAGTGATGTCGTAGCCGGTCAAACTTGTTGCCATCGCTCGACCGTATTGCTGGCCAACTTCTTCTGCCATCACAGTCGCATCTTGCGGCGAAAGCAAAGTCAACGCTTTACCTAAAAGTGAAAGCACAAGGTCATCACTGCGCACTGGAAACTCTAAAGTTTGGTTTGGATTAGTCGCTCGGTAGTGCTTCGATGGTCGACCCGCTCCTGCGCCATCATTGCGAGAGACCTCAACTTCGAGGTACCCGCCCGCTGCGAGTTTGTCTAAGTGATGTCGGGCGACATTCGGGTGAAGTTCAAATTTCTCGGCAACTTCGCTTGTAGTAACGCCGTTTTCGGTTTCACGAGTGAATAAATATATTGCTCGACGCGTTGGGTCACCGAAGGCAGATGTGATTGCCGACACGGTCGCAGTGAAGTCACCATTATTAAGTTCTTTAGTTGCGCTCGGCGGTTTAATAGCCACGACGGGTATTCTACCTATGCTCGTAGTGTTAATTATTAACACTGATAGTTCGAATTGATCGGAACCAAACCCACTATGTCATTGCCAAATATTGAACAGTTAATTGATGCGCTGCGACCAGTGCAAGACCCAGAACTGCATCGATCAATTGTTGATTTGGGCATGGTGCGCGATGTTGAAATCAATCCATCGGGTGCCGTATCACTAACGGTTGTGTTGACTATTTCAGGTTGTCCGCTTCGAAACGAAATTCAACAGCGAGTCAACACGGCATTGCGTGCCATTGACGGAGTAAAAGATGTTGCGTTGAACTTTGGTGTGATGACAGATGCCGAGCGAGCCAAAGTGCGCGAACTTGTGCACGGTGACCCAGCCGCGACCGCGGGCAGTACACCGGCGCAAGGGCATTCAGAAGGCCGAAAGATTTCTTTTGCGCAACCGGGTTCAAAGACTCGGCCAATTTTAATTTCGTCGGGCAAAGGTGGTGTTGGTAAAAGCAGCGTCACAACAAATCTCGCGGTCGCGTTAGCAACTGCTGGCTACAAAGTTGGCGTCGTTGATGCCGACATCTACGGATACTCGATTCCGCGAATGCTTGGCACTGATCGCGATCCAGTTGTAATTGACAATATGTTGTTGCCGCCAGAGGCGTGGGGTGTGCGTTGCATCTCAATTGGATATTTTGTTCCTGAAGGTCAGGCAGTTGTATGGCGCGGTCCAATGTTGCACAAAGCACTCGAACAATTTCTCACAGATGTCTATTGGGATGAACCAGATTTCTTGCTGATCGACATGCCTCCAGGTACTGGCGACATCGCGTTGAGTCTCAGTCAATACCTGCCGCGCGCAGAAGTTCTTGTCGTCACTACGCCGCAGTTGGCTGCACAAAAAGTTGCGCGTCTATCGGCAGCGATGGCGGTGAAAGTAAATCTTCCTGTGCGCGGAATCATCGAAAATATGTCGTGGTTTATCGGCGAGGATAAAAAGCGATACGAATTATTTGGTTCAGGTGGTGGGCAATTGCTGGCCGATGAATTAAAAGTTCCATTGTTGGCTCAAATTCCACTTCTTGAAGAACTTCGTGAAGGTGGCGACACCGGTCGACCAATTTCGGCAATTTCACCAGAATCTGAAGTTGGTCTTATTTTCGCTCAACTTGCTAAGCGAATTGCCGAAGATATGAAACCAAAGAAAGTTTTTAGCGCTGCGCTCAAAGTTAACTAGAAAATATCAGAACTTGCGCCTAGTGTGACTACGAGTCAGTAACTAAAATTCAACAGCAACAACGAACGAAAGAAGTACAAAGTGGATATTCGAATTGGCGTGACACAAGCCCCGCGAGAAATTTCTCTTGAAATGGCAGATGACGAAAAAGTACATGCCAAGATTCGTGCCGCTGTTGAGGCAGCACTTGAAGGCAAGTCGGCAGTTCTTTGGCTGACCGACAAGCGCGGCAAAGAAACAGCAATTCCGTCAGCGAAGATTGCTTTTGTCGAATTTGGTGCACCAAACGGTGACCGCAAAATGGGATTTGGCAGCTGACACTGCCCGCTTTGTTAGACCGCCAACTTCTCTTCATCACGGGAAAGGGCGGTGTCGGTAAATCAACTGTTGCCGCATCACTTGGTAAAGCCGCTGTCGCACAAGGTAAGCGAGTTTTATTGTGCGAGATGGATGCCAAAGGCGCATTATCAACTTTGCTTCAAACAAGTGAACTGAGTTTTACTCCGCGCGAAATCTCACCGAATTTGTCGGCGATGACAATGAACACGCAAGATGCGCTGCGCGAATATGTTTCTATTTTTTTGAAGACTCCGTTTGTTGCGGCAATTCCTGGTCTGGCTGGAATTTTTGATTTTGTTGCCGATGCTGCGCCGGGGGTGAAAGAAGTATTAGTTGTTGGCAAACTTTGCTACGAAGTTCGTAAAGGCAACTATGACATTGTGATTGTCGATGCCGAATCAACCGGGCACATTGTTGCCCAAGTTGCAGCCCCGACAACGTTGCGCAATTTTGTGCCCCTTGGGCCATTGAACGAACAAACTCTGTGGATGACTGCAATTCTTGAAGACTCGCAAAAAACAGGAGTCGTAGTTGTCACAACCTGCCAAGAAATGGCTGTTAACGAGGCTTTAGAACTAGTTGCGGCATTGCAAACAAAAACCAAAGTTGACACTGCAGCAGTAATTATTAATCGTGTGCCTTCAGAAATTTTTACAAAGTCACAAGAAATAGTTTTCAATCAACTGAATCAGGTTGCAATAAAATCCTTTATTGCTAAGAAAACTGGCTCAAGCATTGATCTCTCGCTTCAGGCAACGGGGCTGGCTCGGGCTCGACGCAATCTCGCAACACATCACATAACTTCTTTGCGCAGTGGGCTCGGCAAACTTGATCCGATTAAAGAACTATTGCTGCTGCCAGATTTTTCATATGAGCCAAAAGATTTACTTGTCTCAAAATTATCTAGCGAACTTGAAGCAGAACTCTCATGACAACAGTTGCTGAATTGATTCAACGCGACGGGCTAATAGTCGTATGTGGATCAGGCGGGGTGGGTAAAACATCAGTTTCAGCAGCATTAGGTGTGCTGGCTGCAACTCAGACCGAAAAGCGCGTATTGGTCTTGACCGTTGACCCTGCCAAGCGACTCGCCAATGCGCTCGGACTTCGTGAGTTTGGCAATGTTGAGGTTCGGATCACTAGTGAATTGTTCAAAACGAGCAAAACAAAGTTACGCGGATCACTATCAGCGGCGATGATTGACACGAAAGCAAGTTGGGATGATCTAATTTCTCGCCACGCACCAGACGAGGCAACACGAAACAGCGTGCTACAAAACTCG
>JAPKZT010000166.1 GCA_026393655.1 Actinomycetota bacterium
AGTTCGTTAGTTGATCGTGATTCTTTAGATTCAAACATTGATGTAGATATTGCGATAGTCGGCGCGGGTTACAGCGGTCTTTGGACGGCCTACTATCTCAAACAATTACAACCAGACGCGCGAGTTGCTGTCATCGAGGCGTATCACGTTGGTTTCGGTGCAAGTGGACGCAATGGCGGCTGGTGCAGCGGATATTTACCAATGACCCTCTCAGAGATAGAGCAACAGCACAATCGTCAACTAGCGATCGAAATGTACCGACAGAGTTTTTCAACACTCGACGAAATCGAGCAAGTCATTACCTTAGAAAATATCAACTGTGACTACCACCGCGGCGGCACTATTCACGGTGCCACAAATTCTGTACAACGCACTCGCGTTATTGAAGAAGTCAAACAATTGCACAGTTATGGATTCACTGACGACGACTTAAGAATGCTCACACTTGAAGAATCTCGAGCCAAAATAAATATTTCAGGATTACTCGCATCAAGTTATACGCCACATTGTGCCGTAATTCATCCAGCCAAATTAGTGTCTGGACTCGCAAATGTGGTCGAGCGAATGGGCGTGAAGATCTACGAAAATTCACGCGTTAACGAAATTCATCCTCGCCTGATAAGGCTAAAAAATTCAACAGTTCGCGCTGAAGTGATCGTTCGTGCGACTGAAGGATTTACCTCCCAGATTAAACGCCACCGCAGAACCCTTGCCCCACTTTATTCGTATATGGTCGCGACAGAACCTCTAACTAAATCGCAACGCGACGAAATTGGTTGGCAGAATCGTGAGACCTACCACGATGCTCGCAACATGATTATTTACGTTAAGATTACTAGTGACGGTCGAATTGCTTTTGGTGGCAGAGGTGCGCCGTATCATTTTGGTTCACGGGTGAAACCTAACTACGACAATCATGATGAAATACATCAACGAATCATTTCATCGATGCATGAGGTTTTCCCTGTTACGAAAGAACTTAAAGTCACACACCGTTGGGGTGGGCCACTCGGCGTACCAAGAAATTGGAAGCCATCGGTAAATTTTGATCGGCGATCCGGCTTGGCGTCTCTTGGTGGATATGTCGGCGATGGCGTTGCGGCGACCAACTTGGCGGCTCGGACGATCGCTCATTTGATCGCTGACGACAAACATCCATTGACAAATCTGGCATGGGTTAACCAACAGTCACGAAAATGGGAAATCGAGCCTTTGCGATATTTTGGTATCAATGGACTGCTGAGACTTTCTAACAAAATGGATAAACACGAACACGAGACGGGCACTGAAGATAAATTTCGTTCGAAAGTACTCGAACGTTTTATATAAATAGAACTAGCGATTGGAGAACCAATGACTGACAATAAAGGCAAAGAGTTAGACGGCAAAGTTGCGATCGTGACTGGGTCGTCATCTGGCATCGGCGAAGAAATCGCCCGACGATTAAGTGATCTCGGGGCAACTGTTGTTGTCAACTCTGCCAACTCGGTCGATGCTGGCCAACAAGTAGCGAATTCGTTAACCTCTGAGTCGCTTTATATTCAAGCCGACATCAGCGATCAAGCATCGGGTCAAAAACTGATTGACATGACAATCAGCAAGTTTGGACAATTAGATATTCTAATTAATAACGCCGGGTGGACCACACTGATTGCGCACCATGATTTGGATTCGCTAAATGATGAAATTTTTAAGAAAACATTTGATGTCAATGTCTTTGGCACTTGGTGGTTGACAAAGGCAGCAATGCCACATCTAAAAAAGAGTACAGATGGCAATGTTGTCAACATCACATCGATCGCCGGAGTCAGACCCGTGGGTAGTTCAATTGCCTACGCAATGACTAAGGCGGCTCTCAACCACATGACTATTTTGCTGGCTAAATCTTGTGGCCCTGTGCGAGTTAATGCAGTTGCCCCTGGTCTGGTCGAAACCCCGTGGACACGCGACTGGCAAGCACAGCATGACAATGTCTCTCGCGTTGCCCCGCTCAAACGTTCAGCAACTCCAAAAGATTGTGGCGAAGCAACAATTGCTCTAATCCGAAATAAGTATGCAACAGGTCAAATATTCGTAGTTGATGGTGGCTTAACTTTGGTTATTTAATCTCTTTCAGATAAATAACTCAGAGATTTCAACAACACGTTTTTGCACAATGCTCAGATGTGCTGCTTGACCAACAGCCACGGAATTCAATCCGTCTTGCAATGTAACCAAAGATGGTTGGCCAGTTCTAATAGCGCGTTGCATTGCCAGATGTTCAAGATATGAAGCACCGGCATGAAAGCCTGCAACGACCCCGCGAGGCTGTTCGACAACAATTTCTTCGACGCCGGTCGCACCATTCACTCGTAAACCTATTCGTATTTTTGATTCTGTGATCAGGGCCTCAAGTTTTGCGTTGCTACCTACGACAGAAATCTCTTGTTCGTTTTTAGAACCTTCAGCAAACATCGAAAGGTCAAGCATTCCGCGGACACCATTTTGATAATCAACGATCACGAAAGCATTATCTAAAATATCTGATCTTTTACCATCGTAGGTTTCGTCGAGATGATTAACGTCTTGGTCTCCAGAAGCAAACACACGAACGGCGCGAGACTGAGCAATTAATCCCATCACATCAAAGAAGTGACAACACTTCTCAACTAATGTGCCACCTGTATTTGAAGTGAAACGGTTCCAGTTATCAATTTTCTCGAGAAACGGAAATCTGTGTTCGCGAATTGCAACCATTTGCACTTTGCCACACGTACCTAGATTGACTTCACTGAGCAGTCGCGCGGTCGGTGCCATATAGCGATACTCAAGACCTACCCACACCACTCTGCCATCACGATGTGTTTGTCTATCGCGATCAATTGCTAGCAGGCAATCGTCAACTGTCGTACATAGTGGTTTCTCAACAAGAACGTGTAGCCCGGTTTCTAAAACATCATTGAGAAGATCCAAATGAGTGTGATTCGGCGTCGCGATAATTACTACATCAAGATCTTGGGTTGAAAGCATTTCGCGATGGTCGGAAAACTGTACAGCACCATTGATTAGCTCAACAGACTTAGCGCGGCTCGGCGCATTAGTGTCGCTGATAGCTACGACTTCACAATTATCAATCGCTAACAGATTTCGAATGTGCTCTCGACCCATCATTCCTGAGCCGATTATGCCGTAACGCAATTTTTTGTTGCCAAGACTCACAATCTCAGACTAGATCGCTAATCTATTGGATTATGAATATTGTGAACACGAATATGACGCAAGATCGACTTTATTTTCGTCAGCTTTTATCGGGTCGCGATTTTGCAACGTCAGATCACCTTGCCAACCAAATGGTGAATTTCGTTTATTTGATCGGTGATCGCCAAACTCGTGAATGTGTAATTGTTGACCCTGCCTACGCCGTCAAAGATCTATTAGAAATTATCGCCACGGATGAGATGAAATTGACCGGAGTTCTCGCCACGCATTACCACGCCGATCATGTTGGTGGCTCGATGATGGGAATGAACATTGAAGGGGTCGCAGCGCTTCTTGAACTGCAACATGTACCAATTCATGTCAACACGGATGAAGCCAATTGGGTGACGCGCACGACTGGCATTTCAGATACCGATTTAGTTAAACATTCAGGTGGAGACAAGTTGAGCGTGGGTGAAATCGATATTACTTTCGTGCACACGCCGGGTCATACACCAGGCAGCCAATGTTTTTTGGTTGCACAACGACTCGTGGCTGGTGACACACTTTTTCTTGAAGGTTGTGGGCGAACTGACTTGCCAGGCAGCGACCCCGCGCAAATGTACACGAGTTTGCAAAAACTTGCGCAAATGCCAACCGATACTTTGGTATGTCCAGGTCATCAATACTCAGCGATGCCTTCAAGCAATCTTGGCGATGTAGTGGCAACGAATCACGTGTTCAAGCCTGAGTCGCAAGAACAATGGCTCGAATGGTTTGGAAGATAATTCTGTAGTTCTAGTTTGTTAACTTAATAACGCATTAGAGATTGCGCTTAAACCACTCAGCGTTAGCAAACCAATTACGAGATTTCTGAAATGATCAGGATTAATTTTAGAGCGCAATCGAGTTCCAATGAACACTCCTAATCCCATAATCGGTACCGAAAATAATGCGAGTTGCAATGCGTCAGATGTCATCTTGCCTGCCACAGCAAAAATTATTAGCGTAAGAAAATTCAAAAATGTGAAAACTCGATTTAAAACCGCGCGAAAATCTTGCGGTTCAAAGTGCCGCGCGTGGAGCAAAAATACAAGTGGTGGACCATTTGTTGAAGTTGCGGTTGACAAGACGCCAGAAATAACACCCATTGCGTAGTCGAAAGTTTTTGGCAATCGTTGTAAATCGAATGCCTTAATACTCAAAGACAAAACACCGAGCAAGACAACAACACCGAGGATGCCCTTCATCAGTCGAGCGTCAAGGTTTACTAGCAGCCACAAACCGAATGGCATACCTACAAGTGCTGAGCAGACAAGTCGCTGTGCCATCTCGCGGGCTTGTACTGCACGAGACTCCCACCATTGAACAGCGCAACTGACAGTAGAGACGGCCGTTGCTGTCACAACAGCAGTTGGCAGATCTACGAAAAAGATCATTAATGGAACCGATATCAGACCGAAACCAAAACCGAATAACGCTTGAATTATTGACGCACCCAGCACAATCAAAGCGATGAACAAAAATTGGTGAATAGTCATGATTTCTGACTAGCCAATGTATCTAACGCAACGTTAAACAGTTTCGCTTAGATGATTTCGATTGATCTTCTCCATCATGTCAAATATGGGTGTAAAATCTGTTAGTGGCTATCTCGGACTTCAGCAATCAGAATCTTGAACTAAGAATTAATAGCGATCGTTTGATGTCGCGGATTAATGCCCTAGCCGAAATAGCCCCGATTGAGGGAGGTGGAAACTGTCGACTTGCACTCACCGATGAAGACATGCACGGCCGCAATCTTGTCGTCGACTGGATGCGTGATTGCAATCTAGAGATTTCAATAGATGCAGTCGGAAACATTATTGGAATCTGGAACGTCGGCTCAGGTGCGCCGGTGATGTCTGGTTCACACATTGACACCGTTCGCACCGGTGGAAGATTTGATGGCTGTTACGGCGTGCTCGCAGCTCTCGAAGTTATTGAAACTTGTCAGCAGGCTGGCGTTACGCCGACGCGACCCCTTGCGGTTGGAATTTTCACTGATGAAGAGGGTGCAAGGTTTGCCCCAGACATGCTTGGGTCTCTTGTCTATGTCGGCGGCATGCCACTTGAAGAGGCTCTTGATGTAATCGCAATTGATGGTGCCAAACTTGGCGATGAACTAGTAAGAATTGGTTACTCGGGAGTTGCGCCTTGCCCAGGTCTTGTGCCGCATGCATTTGTTGAGCTGCACATCGAACAAGGACCGATGCTTGAGGCGAACGGTGTGCGAATTGGTGCAGTAACTAGCGTGCAAGGAATCTCGTGGCAAGAAGTCAAGATCATGGGCCAATCAAATCATGCTGGCACAACACCGATGTCATTACGACATGATCCGGCTTTAGTGGCTGCTGAAATCACAGTGTTTATTCGTCAACTTGCTAAAGAAATGGGAGGCGATCAAGTTTGCACAGTCGGGAAAATCGACATCCATCCGAATCTGACAAATGTTGTCGCGGCCAAAGCAACAATCACCCTTGATGTCCGTAATACCGATGAGGAACTTTTAAAACTTGCTGAATCAAAGATTGCTAACTATTTGCAAGTTGTCGCGTCGGCCGAGGGAGTGAAGATCACAACTCGAGAGTTAGCGCGATTTGAACCTGTCGTATTCGACGATCGTGTTATTGATTGTGTTGAAAAAATCGCCAAGGACCAAGGGAACTCTGTTCAACGAATGCCGTCAGGCGCGGGTCATGATGCCCAGATGTTGGCGCGAGTGTGCCCTTCTGGAATGATTTTCGTGCCAAGTGTTAAAGGCATTAGTCATAACCCTGCTGAATTCACAGAGACTGTTGATCTTATTGCTGGCGCAAATATTTTGTTGCACACGATGCTTTCACTAACGACGCTTGAAGCTACGAACTAACATGCGAGAACTGTTATGACTCGCCTACTCAAAGTTGCAGCAGCGCAACTTGGACCAATTCAGCGCACAGATGATCGGCAATCTGTTGTAAAGCGTTTGATAGAACTGCTTCGAAATGCACATTCACAGAAAGCCGAGTTGGTTGTGTTTCCTGAATTGGCACTTACGACGTTTTTCCCGAGATGGTTTGTTGATGACATTTCTCAAGCCGATCATTGGTATGAGACACAGATGCCATCACCGATCACTCTGCCGTTATTTGATGAGGCAAAGAAACTGGGCATCGGATTCTGTTTGGGTTACGCAGAGCTAACTCAAGACGGCGAACGCTTTAATACGCAAATATTGGTTGAGCGCAATGGAGACGTAGTCGCTAAATATCGAAAAGTTCACATACCGGGTCATGAAACCCATGAACCTGATCGTCCATTTCAACACGCAGAGCGTTACTATTTCAAACCCAGCGATGAAGGTTTCGGAGTATGGCAAGCATTTGGTGGTCGCATCGGAATGATGATTTGTAACGATCGACGTTGGCCAGAAAGTTATCGCGTAATGGGATTACAAGGCGTTGAAATGATCCTCTGTGGGTACAACACACCGCTGCAATACATCCCTGACCCAACTCAAGATCCACTACAAAGTTTTCACAATGCATTAGTTATGCAAAGCGGCGCATATCAAAATGGCACATTTGTAATTGGCGTGGCAAAAGGTGGTGTTGAAGAAGGAGTCGACAGTTTGGCGGATTCAAGCATCATCGCGCCTTCTGGTGAGCTACTGGCAAAAACATCTACAAGTGGCGATGAGGTCGTCACGGCAACCTGTGATCTGGACTGGTGTTACAACTACAAAAACACCCTGTTCAACTTTGACCGTTACCGTCGACCTGAGGTTTATGGGCTAATAACTAGTCAACGGGGCGCAATCTTTACATAATGTAAACCTGAAGCCCAATAGGGGTATGGTTAAGACGTGACCAGTCATCTCACAACGACAGAAACAGGCGATCTCACTGCTGGTCGAGTTGCGCTAACAGTTAACGGCCTAGCCGTCACTGTTCGTAATGATCACCCACACTTGTTGGCAGCACTACGCGAAGAATTAGATATCACATCACCGAAAGATGGTTGTTCACCAACGGGCCAATGTGGTTGTTGCACTGTTCTTGTTGACGGCAAAGCAATAGTCAGTTGTCAACAATCACTTGAAAAAGTTTCTGGCGCTCAGATCACAACTCTTGAAGGTGTCAGTCAGACTGAGCGTGATGCGTTTGCGAATGCCTTTGCAGCCTGTGGCGGTTTGCAATGTGGATTTTGTATTCCGGGTATCGTCGTTCGCGCTAAAGCTCAAATTGACAAAAAAGGTGCAGCCTTAAAACGAGAAGACATGGCGCGACATCTCGGTGCGCACTTATGTCGATGCACTGGCTATGTAAAAATTCTTGATGCTATTGAAACTGTTGCCAAATCTCAGACACGCGAAATGATTACGACTGGCGGTCTTGGCGTGCGCGTAATGAAACTTGAAGCCGAAGCGCTTGCACTTGGCGATCGAGGGTACATCGATGACATGCGTGTTGCTGGAATGTTGCACGCCGCATTAGTTTTCACTCAATATGCACGAGCTGATGTGCTTGGCATTGACGTAAGTGCCGCATTGAAGCAACCTGGGGTCAAAGCTGTTTTCACTGCTGCGGATATTCCCGGTGAGTTAATGATGGGGATTATTTATAAAGACTGGCCGGTGATGATTCCGGTAGGTGGCAGAACTTCATACGCGGGCGATGTTTTGGCAATAGTTGTTGCCGATTCACGAATGAATGCTCGCAATGCAACTGACGCTGTCGCAGTTACTTATAAACCGTTGTCACCCATCACTGATGCTCGTAAAGCAATCGAGACTAATGATCTCGCGGTATGGAAAACTGAAAGCAACATTCTTAGTAAGTCGATGTACAAACGTGGCGATTGCGACACGGCTTTTGCATCAAGTGATTTTATTGCGCGCGAAAAATTTGTGACACAACGAATAGAACATGCTTTCCTAGAACCAGAAAGCACTTTGGCGGTACTGGATTTAACAAGCGGAAACAAACGACTGCATGTTTATTCAGGCGGTCAAGGAGTCTGGGATGACCGCAATGACATTGCTCGCCTGCTTGCGGTTGACAATAGTCAAGTAACGGTCACACTAGTAACAAACGGCGGCGCATTCGGCGGTAAAGAAGACATGAGCAATCAAGCGCACGCATCGCTGGCGGCATGGCTTTTAGAACTTCCAGTTAAGTGCACTCTGACTCGTGAAGAGAGTTTTTTGATGCACGCTAAACGGCATCCGATTGAAATGGAATACGAATTGGCTTGCGATAAAAATGGCAAACTTACCGCATTGCGAGTTCGGGCAATTGGTGACTCTGGTGCTTACGCCAGTGTCGGTATGAAAGTTCTTGAACGAATGGCAGGTCACGCCAGTGGCCCGTATCAAGTCGCCAACATAGATGTTGAAGCAATCGCGGCTCGCACCAACAACCCAGTCTGCGGAGCCTTTCGCGGCTTCGGTGCTAATCAAGCGCAATTCGCAATGGAAGGCGTGCTCGACAGACTTGCCGAACACGTTGGCATAACGGGCTGGGAGATCCGTTCTAGAAATGTGATCAAGCCTGGCATGGTCTGGGGCCCTGGTCAGATCATGGATGACGGTTGTCTTGGCGCAGAATTATGTTTAAACGAAATTAAGCCACAATATGATGCGGCAATTTTGGCGGGCAAAGCAGTTGGTCTCGGTCTTGGACTCAAAAACAGTGGTCTTGGCAACGGCTTCAAAGAAATCTCCAAAGCCGTTGTACATTTCAAAGATGATGGTCGCATTGAAGTTCGCCATGGATGGACAGAAATGGGACAGGGCATCAATACAGTTGCTGCACAGGTTGCAGTGCACGAACTTGGAGTAGACGCATCACTGATTGATGTGATCGTAGATACCACACGTGAACTCGGCTTCGGGCAAACTACTGGCTCTCGTGGGACTCTGATGGGAGCCGGTTCAGTGAAAGATGCGTGCGATGTTGCTCGTGCCGCCAACTTTGCGAAAGGTATTGACCACGTCGGAGAATACCGAGTTGACTGGACAAACAAAATGGGTGAACCCGGAGTTACTAATCCGATTATTCACTCAACATTTAGTTACGCCGCTCAGATGGTCGTCATTGATCGCGAAACCCAAAAGATCGAGCGAGTTGTTGCGGTCCACGACGTTGGTCGGATAGTTAACCCGACACTATGTGAAGGTCAAGTTGAAGGCAGTGTTCATATGGGTCTTGGGTACGCACTGACCGAAGAATTTCCGTCTGACCCGGTCACGGCGTTTCCTACGAATATGACGTTACGTAGTCTTGGGATTTTGCGCGCTAAAGATGTGCCGAAGATAGAAGTGAAACTTATTGAGTCGGCGCAACCTAATTCTCCATATGGCATTAAAGGCGTCGGCGAAATCGGTCTAGTGCCAACAGCGGGTGCCGTTGCAGCAGCGCTACGCGAACTTGACGGTCAATGGCGCAATACATTGCCGATGCGCCGCGATAAACAAGAAGACTAATTCATGACTAATCAAACTGCTGGCCTTGTTTGTGCGCACCATCATCTCTACTCGACACTCGCCCGAGGTATGCCTGCGACTGCAAAAACGCCTGTTAATTTCTTAGAGATTTTGCAACAAGTATGGTGGCGACTTGATGCGGCGCTTGATGACGAGATGATTTATTGGTCGGCGATGCTCGGGGCCACAGAAGCGTTAATGAATGGAACCACATGCATTATTGATCATCACGAATCGCCAAACTGTATTGAAGGATCACTTTCGACTATTGCTCGCGCCTGCAAAACGGTCGGCGTGCGTGTCAATGCATGTTATGGAGTTACAGACCGATGGGACGACAGCGGCAATTTGCACTCAAAAGTTTCACCAATCTCGAAAATGACTCAGGCTGCTAAGCGTGGCCTCGCGGAATGCGCTCGTTACTTGACCGAAGGTGGTCGCGGAATGGTCGGCGCTCACGCCGCGTTTACGTGCAGTGATGAAACATTGGAAGCGGCTAGCGATTTGGCGGCGAAATATAAGACCGGTGTGCACATCCATGTTGCCGAAGGGCTAGACGACTCGCATGCTGGTGCACGACTTGAGAATCTAAGCAAAGATAACTGGCTTCTAATTCACGCAGTTCACCTTGATCGCAAACTCTCTGGATACATCGTGCATAATCCCAGATCAAATATGAACAACTCAGTCGGATACGCCAAACCGAGCACGCTTACAAATAAGGTTTTGATTGGTACAGATGGCATCGGTGCCGACATGCTTGAAGAGGCAAGGTTGGCTTATGTTCGCTTGCGCGAATTTGAAATCACAGAATCGCCAACAACTGTTTGGTCTTGGATTCAAAATAGTTATGAACTTTTCCCTGAAGCGAGACACGACAGAGTGACTTTTGATTACGATCACGTCGACAGCCCTTGGCATGTGGCTTTCACACCAGGCATCGGAGTAACCGACGTCGAAGTCGACGGAGAAAAAGTATTAACTTCTGGTCTGCCAACGCGAGTCGATATCAATGAAGTTAGAGCGAAAGCCGCAGAACAAGCAACACGTTTACATGAAAGGTTGGCAAGTTGATGAGTCAAAATATAAATACGAAGTCTGCGCGAGTTGCGCTCTATTTGCAAGACGCGCACAAAATCTCTGAAGGTATGGAGTTTTCTAAATACGCCGAGGCCAAGGGTTTTGAAGCCGTATGGCAAGCAGAGAGTCGACTAGTTCGTGAAGCCACGGTGCCGATGGCGGCGTTTGCGTCAGTCACGACAACCTTAAAAGTGGGTTCAGGAGTCGTCGACTGTTGGAGTCGCAACCCCGCTCGCCTAGCAGCAACATTTTCAACTCTTGATGACTTGGCTCCTGGGCGCGTCATTTTAGGAATCGGCGCCTGGTGGGATCCATTGGCTCAGAAAGTTGGCATCTCTCGCGCCAAACCGCTACGCGCGATGCGCGAAATCGTTACAACCGTGCGCGCACTTTTAAATAATGAGACAGTCACCTTTAACGGAGAGTTCGTGCATCTTGATGGCGTCGAACTTGATTACGTTTATCAAGAACGTCGAGCCAAAGATGTACCGATTTATATTGGCGCGACTGGCATGCAAATGATGGAGTTAACAGGCGAAATTGCCGACGGTGTTGTGCTGAATTACCTGGTCTCGCCCGAATATAACCAAAAGGCTATGGAGGCACTGACTGCTGGCGCCGATCGTGTTGGTAGATCGGTTGATTCGATAGATCGACCGCAACTTGTCGTCTGCAGTGTGCACGAAGATCGCAAGACCGCACTGGATATGGCTCGACAAATGGTCACACAATATCTCGGGCAACAACCGCACATTATGAAAGCGTCGGGAGTGCCACAATCAATCCTTGACAAAGTCGGTTCAGTTCTAACTTGGCCTGCGACACACGAACAAGTTGTTGCAGCATCAAAACATGTGCCCGATGAAATAGTCCAGATGCTCACCGCGAGTGGAACCCCAGCCGAGGCGAGACAACGCGTTACGCACTATCTTAAGAACGGTGCAACCTGCCCAATTTTGTATCCCCTTGGTGATGTGAAGGCGATGATTGACGCTTTTTCAAATTGGGATGGTGTCTCATGACGGTGGTCGTTCCGCAGACATTGAAAGAAGCTCTGGCGTTTAGTAGCGCGAATCCTAATGCTCAAATAATTCAAGGTGGCACTGACCTAATGGTTGAAATCAATTTCAATCACAAGAAACCAACAGATGTGATTGCTTTGCGACGTGTTGAAGAAATTCGTAATTATGCACATAGCTCTGACAGATCAAAATTGATTATTGGCGCTGGTTTGCCGTATCAAAAAATGGAGCATGGTGAAATCGCTGAATTGTTTCCGGCATTGGCGCAGGCAGCCCGCACAGTAGGTTCTCCACAAATTCGTGCCGCTGGCTCAATCGGTGGCAATCTTGGCACTTGCTCACCTGCTGGCGACGCATTGCCCGTGCTAAGCGCACTCAATGCAATCGTCAAATTGCGAACAGATACGACATCTCGCGATGTCGCAATTCACGACTTTATGATTGGCGTTAAACGCAATGACCGTCAACCAGGTGAACTTATCGTCTCAGTAACATTGCCGATCATTGATGGCTGGCAGGGATACGCCAAAGTCGGTGTAAGAAATGCAATGGTTATTTCGGTAGCGTCGTGCTGCTTAGTGATTGATCGAAAAATCGGCACAATAGGCGTGGCGCTTGGTGCCGTCGGTCCAACTATTATTCGCTGTCGCGAGACAGAGAAATGGTTGGCGACAAAAATAGATTTGAAGAGTGTTTCAGATGTTGCACCAAGCCTGTTAAAAGAGTTCGGCGACCGTATCGCTAATGAATCTAAACCAATTGACGATCATCGAAGCACAGCCGCCTATCGACGCCACGCTGTTGCAACATTGTCTCGTCGTCTATTAATGAGAGCGAACACCAAATGATGCCAAACACAGAGATTTATAACTTGAAAGTCAATGGCAAAAATCACGAGGTGCGTGACGCCTGGGTTGGAGAAAGTTTGCTTTATGTTTTGCGCGAGCGTCTCGGTCTTCCAGGTTCAAAAGGCGCTTGCGAGCAGGGCGAATGTGGCAGTTGTACGGTGATCATGGATGGACAGGCAGTCTGTTCGTGTCTTGTTATGGCGGCCACTGCAATTGACGCCGAGATTAAAACAATAGAGGGTCTCACAACTGATGGCGCACTCACCGAGGTACAAGATGCTTTCATCACCGAAGGAGGAGTGCAATGTGGTTTTTGTACGCCAGGTCTAGTTGTTGCTATCGAGCATTTGCTCGACAACAATCAGAGCCCAAGTGAAATTGAAATTAAAGAGGCAATCTCTGGAAACATCTGTCGATGCACTGGCTACGGTCGTATTTTTGAAGCAGTGCAGACCGCAGTCGCTACTCGTAGAGCGGGTAAATAATGAGCAGTGCAACAAAAGTTTCTACGCGCCGCGATATTCTCGGCGCCTCGGCACTTCGTCCTGATGGAGCGGCAAAAGTATCAGGAAAGTTTGAGTTTTCATCTGACCTTCACGCCGAGCACATGCTGTGGGGTGCGACATTGCGCAGTCTACATCCGTTCGCGCGAATAATTAGTATCGATTTTTCAGCGGCTTACAAGATCGCAGGTGTTGAGGCGATTATCACCGCAGAAAACGTGCCGGGAAAGAAAACTTACGGATTGATCGCAAGTGATCAACCTGTTTTCGCCAGTGAGATCGTGCGCTATGTTGGCGAGCCAATCGCGGCCGTTGCAGCCGATCACCCAGAAACATGTCGTCGGGCTCTTGCTGCAATAAAAGTCGTATATGAAGTTCTTACGCCAATAACTGACGCAGAAGTTGCGCTTCTTCCACAGACGATGCAGATTCACCCAGATGGAAACCTTTTTCGACATCAAAGAATTGTCACCGGCGATCAAAATCTTCAAGGTGATGTAATAGTTGAAGGCACTTACGAGATGGGCATGCAAGACCAAGCCTTTCTTGGATTAGAAGCCGCATTAGCAATACCCGATAGTGGTGGCGCTGGGGTCGAGATGTATGTTGCAACTCAATGGTTGCATGAGGATCAAAAACAGATTGCGGCGTGTCTAAATTTGCCCCTCGACAAGATTCGATTGACTCTCGGTGGTGTCGGTGGCGCATTTGGTGCCAGAGAAGACATCAGTTTGCAAGTGCATTGTGCACTGCTTGCGCTGCACACGAGTCGACCAATAAAGATGCAATACAGTCGCGAAGAATCTTTCTACGGCCATGTTCACCGCCACCCTGCGAAGATTTGGATTCGTCACCATGCAACTCGTGCTGGCGTCATTCAGCGAATTGAATCTCGCATGGTTTTCGACGGCGGTGCATACGCATCAACTTCTTCGGCAGTATTGATAAACGGTATTACGCATATTCAAGGGCCTTACAAATGCAGCAATGCGACTGTTGATGGTTTCGCAGTTCGAACTAATAACCCGCCATGTGGAGCGATGCGCGGCTTCGGTGTCGTTCAGGCTTGCTACGCACATGAAAGCCAAATGGATAAGTTGGCCGACGCTTGTGGTTTATCCCCTGTTGAAATTCGACTTCTAAACGCAATGGTCACTGGCGACAAACTAATCACCGGTCAAGTCGTTGAGAGTGTTGCACCTGTCGCTCGATGTATTACCGAGACTGACTCGATCGCAATGCCGAAGCCACTCGCGCACGATGCAAATGCACTCGAAATTGTTGGAGGCTCTGGATTAACATCACTGCCCCACAACATCGTCCGTGGGGTCGGCTGGGGTGTATCGATTAAGAATTTGATGTACAGCGAGACATTCGATGATTTCGCGACTGCTCGATGTAAATTACAAGACGGTGTTGTGCATTTAAAATATGCAACTGTTGAAGTTGGCCAAGGTTTTGTAATTCTCGCTCCACAAATCGCACGCTCGGTACTTGGCGTAGACGAAGTCGTAATTGACCCTGTTGATACACGTATCGGTTCGGCAGGCAGCACCTCGGCATCTCGTCAGACTTGGATGAGTGGCGGTGCCGTTGATGGTGCATGCCGTTTGGTGCGACAGCGACTATTCGAACATGTTGGCAAAAAATATCATATTGATCCAATGCGCCTGGTTATTGAAGATACCGATGTCGTCGACATGCTTGGAGATTTTCGTATCAGCGTGATTGAGGCATCTGCTGGAGTGCTAATTGAAGAAACGTTTGAACATCATCATCGACCCACTGAAGAACTCGACGAGAATGGCCAAGGAAACTGCCATGTTGCGTTCGCGTTTGTCGCCCACCGCGCTGTAGTTGATGTCGATGTTGAACTAGGTCTTGTAAAGGTGATTCAAATCGCAACGGCGCAAGATGTCGGTCGAGTTCTAAACCCAATTGCCGCACTCGGTCAGATCGAGGGCGGTATCGCTCAAGGTCTTGGTTTAGCGGTGATGGAAGAAATCGTTCTGGATAACGGAAAAATGCGCAACCCAAGTTTCACTGATTATTTGTTACCAACCGCCCTTGATGCGCCCGAAGTTGTTGCAATCATGATTGAAGAGCCAGAACCACAAGCACCACTCGGCGCCAAGGGCATTGGTGAGCCGCCATGTATTTCTGTGACACCAGCGATTGCTGCTGCAATTCGCAATGCCACCGGTCGAGATTTACCACGCGTACCAATTCGTCCGCAAGATATTTGTTTATAACTATTAAATAGTTATTCGGCCGCTGCACCATCTTGCGGTAACTTCGTCGAGTGCTGGCTCGAAATCTGGTGCTACGAAATCTGCTTCAACACCCGCATCGCGTGCCAACTTGTTAACAGTTCGTTTCTGCGATGACTCAACGAGAGAAATAACTACTCCCTTAGAACCGGCACGCCCCGTGCGGCCTGAACGGTGAATGTAATCTTTATGATCTGCTGGTGGGTCGAAGTGCACGACACATGGGACATCGTCAATATGAATACCTCGTGCGGCAACGTCAGTAGCGACGAGAGCATTAGACCTGCCACGACGAAATTCTTCAAGAGATCGTTCGCGTTGCGCTTGACTTTTATTTCCGTGAATAATCGACGATCTAACGCCCGAGTTATCTAGTTGCTTGGCAAGACGATCACAACCATGCTTTGTGCGACAGAACAAAATAATTCGTTCGTAGTGATTAACTAACTGAGAAATAGTCTCAACTCTGTCGTTGCGACTTACCATCCAAAACTTGTGCTCAATATCTGGCTCAGCTTCTTGCGAGTTCGACTCGTGCCGCTTCGGATTATTTTGAAATTCTTTAACTACTTGAGATATATCGCCATCCAAAGTTGCAGAGAACAGCAGTACTTGGCGCTGTTTTGGCAAGGCTCGAAGCAAACGTCGCACAGCAGGTAAGAAACCCATGTCAGACATTCGGTCTGCTTCGTCAAGCACAGCAATCGTCACGGCACTAAGAGACATGTCACGTCGTTCAATTAAGTCTTCAAGACGACCTGGCGTTGCAACGATTATGCTCGCACCACGAACGGCCTTCACTTGTGGACCATAACCTGCTCCGCCGTAAACAGAAGCAACTCGCAAATCAGTTCCTTCACATAGCATCGCAATTTCTTTGGCAACTTGAATTGCCAATTCGCGTGTTGGCACTAACACCAATCCACCTGGTTGACCTGGTTTTGACTTTTGCAAACGAACCGCCAGCACGAGACCGAAAGCGATCGTCTTACCTGAACCAGTTGGGGCCTTGCCACAAACGTCGTTTCCGGCGAGACCATCCGGTAACGCTGCTTCTTGAATTTCAAACGGTGACGCAATGCCACGCGCACTCAATTTGTCTGCGAATTTAGCTGGAACTCCGAGATCTACGAAACTTTTCATGGTCATTTTCCTAGAACTGTCTCAAGATATGTATTAGCAAATAAACGTTTTGGGTCAACTTGATCGCGAACTGACTGAAATAAATTCCAATTTGGATATCTAGGAGCAAGAGTTTGCGAATTTTGAAAGTGCAACTTGCCCCAATGCGGGCGTCCTTGATATGAGTTCATGATTGATTCAACTGCTTTAAAATACGGCACAAAGTCCATTCCTTTATATATATGAACTGCGATATACGCAGATTCTCGATTACTCGCTGTACTTAGCGGAATCTCATCTGGGGCTGTAAAGCGAACCTCAACAGGAAAATTCAGGAAGAACCCACTATCTTCTACTAGTCTACGGACGCGATTCAGCGCTTCGGCGCATGCTTCGCGAGGTATTGCGTATTCCATCTCATAGAACTTGACAATTCGTTTACTGGCGAAAACTTTATAACTCGCGTCCGAGTAAGTGGTCTTACCCGATGCTGGCAATGCCTTAGCCAGTTTGGGGATTAGCGATGGTCGGGATTTTCCAAACATGCAGACCGCACCAAACGCATAGTTCTCCATCAAGGTTTTGGCATACCAATGTGACATCTTCCCCATCGGTTCGGCGGGCTCAAGTGTGCGATTATTGCGTTTAGTAAGAGCCCAACCCGTGTGGGGTACCCAGAAAAACTCAAAATGGTCATTTAATGCGATGTGATGATCAAGATTCTCAAGCAACTCATCAACGCGCATCGGTTGCTCGATGACCGAGAGATTAAAAGCCGAAACTAGTTGAAGTGTGACAGTGCTGATAATCCCGAGTGCACCAAGTCCAACACGTGCGCAATTAAATAGATCTGAGTTCGATGTCGACGTACAATCAACCACCGTTGAATCAGCGAGAACAACTCGTAGCGCTACTACTTGATTGGCGATACCGGTGAATTTGATACCTGTTCCGTGCGTTGAAGTCGAAATTGATCCAGCAATTGTTTGATAAGCAATGTCACCGAGATTCTGCATCGCCAAACCATTCTCGTGCAGAATCGAATTCAATTTCGATAACTGAATACCTGCTTGCACCGTAACTGTCTTTGCGAGTTTGTCTATCGCAATAACAGCGTCGTAGTCAGACAAATCAACCAGCACATCTTCAGCAAGCGCGATTGCCGTGAAACTATGCCCAGAACCCACAACTTTGACTCTGTTCTTTTTTGAGATCGCGAATTCCACGACCTGTTGAATTTCTTCTTCAGACCGCGGTTTGAACAATGAAACGCTGGCGACATGTTGGTTGCCAGCCCAATTTGACCAACTCGCCTTACGCGCCGGTGCTTCAAAGCTCATCGTCAAACTCGAAGTTTGGTGATACGGGTGCTTGTCAGCCTTCGAATACCGATAACTACTAAAACGAGCGCCAACACAGTGCCCAAATTACTAAGCATGTGAAAACCGAATGCTTTGCGGATGAAACCACTTGAGAATCCCGCCATCCCACCACAAAAACTCATTAACAAATCAGCCGCACCTTGCACTGTCACACGTGAACTCTCTGGCACAGACTCAACTAAAAGGCTCGACCCTCCGATGAGTCCGAAACTCCAACCAAGCCCTAGCAGCCAAAGTGATGGCCACAGCAATGTGGCAGCATCACCAGCAAGAGCCGCCAAAACAGTCGCCGCAACTAGCAATACACCACCAACAGAAATTGATAATAACTTGCCGCGTCGATCGGCAAATTTACCGACGAGTGGACTGAATGCGTACATGCCAGCGATATGCAAAGAAATCACATAAGGACTGACATCTTCATGACCGTGAAGTTTTAAATGAACTGGAGTCATCGTCATCACTGCGACCATTGTGACTTGCGAGATCACCATTGATGCAAGCGCCACACGCGAGTTTCGGTTGCCTCTAATTGTGCGCAATGCTGCGCCTAAGTTTGGCGTCACAACACCTTTGCCTTGCTGTGAGATAAGACCACCACTAGCTTCAAGCGGATCTGGTCGCAGTCTCACTGCAACGTTAGTCAATGCGAACACGAAGAAAAAAGCAGAGGCAATCCACGGACCGGTGTAATGGCTCCAGCCAAACGTATTTACGCCTATCTGTTCCGCAGGTTTTATCAGCACTGGGCCGAACACGGCGCCAAAAGTCGAGCCGAACAAAATGTAACTCATCGCCTGACTTCGTTTTTCAGGTGCCGCCAAATCCATCGCCGCATAGCGCGACAATAAGTTCGATGCTTGGCCCGAACCATAAAGAAAAAGACCGAGCAAGAAAAACATCAACGAGTTTCGATTTACACCGAAACCCGCGATCAAACCACCAGCGATGGCCAGCGAATAACCGAATTCGAGACCGACGCGACGACCACGCTTGCTCATTACACGCGCCAAGACTTGCGACATGAATGCCGACCCCATCGTGAATGTCGCACTCGACAAGCCACCCCACGGTGTTTGTTGCCCCAAGATGTCTTGAATTACAAACGCGCCAACCGTAACGGCAGCAGACAACGATGCCGCCGCAACAACTTGCCCCGTAACCAACACCCGCAGCGTCCGCTTCTGCAGCGCTTCGCGTTCGATGACTTGACTTGCCACTAGTCGATCAATTTTTTTTCTACAAGCAAGTCTCTCATGAACGTTGCTATTCGTTGGTCGCCTTCGGCATTAACATGCATCCAATCAAAATAGGGCGACGGCTCTAAGTTGTTCATCACTTCTCTTGCATCACCAAAATTCTCGTATTTCGAAATAATCGGGAGTAACCGCTCATACATATCAGGCATCACGACACCAAGTTCGCTGCCGTACAAGTTGGCCAAAGTTCGATCGTAATCGGTCGAAGGATTTCGCGTAAAAAGATTTGCCTGCAGAACCGGCACGAATTTTGCTCCCGACTTGGTCGCAAACGAATTAGCGTCATCCATAGCCTTTGTGAACTCAGTTTGTGCCGCCGTTTTTGACTCTTCGGAGATATCAATACCGCCAAAAACCAATTTTCTAAATAAAAGATCTGCGATGCGCGAGTATTTGCTGATTTTCTGCAAGGCATTACCAAGTTCAGGTAATTTTGCGATCAAACCAACTGGCAAATCTCTCTGGGTAAACCCGACACCAGACTCATTAATTCCAATATAAAAAATAATGATGTCATTTTTCGTTAAATCATTAATTGTCTTTAGAACCTTTACACGGTCAGTAGAGGTTGCTGCACTTTTACCATAATTCTTCACAATCAATCCCGAGTCACGATCATTGAGCATCCGCTGAAGTATCGAAGCGTGTGTTAACCGGTCAGGCACTTCGGCACAAAACGTAGTTGAACCACCAAAAATCAGAATTCGACCTGACCCAGATTTCGGCTGGTCAGTAGTGGTACGAAGACCGTCTACTGTCATAGTGGTTTCTGGGTAGGGCCATGGGCCTGGCCCATCAGAACGAGAGTTTCGAAAAAGCTCGATGTATTGAAATTGAGACGACGACTGGGCGCTAGTTAAGAACCTGAAAGGAATTTCAAGAAACAAAAACAACACAGCAAAAACGATCAAATTAATAGAAACTATCTTGCGTAGTTTCTGATTATGGACGATCAGCATTAGCAAAACAAGCCAGGTCGTAATAATTAATCGGATCGGTAAGTGAATGATTGACGTGTGTTCAATCGCCAGTAAACCGCTAGCGAAGATCAACGCTGACAGACCAGCAAGTGGTGTCGACACGCGAAAATTTGAAAAATTCACTAATGAAACAAGCACCACGAATAATGCCCAATAGAAAATCGCTCGGTGACTTGACAGACCCGATGCCCAGATCGGCGCCATAGCGATTATCGAAAAGAATATGGATATCGAAACATTTTTCAATTTGACCGAACGAACCGGCGAAACTGTATTTTGATCGACCACTAAAACAGTCTAGAACTCGGGCCAAACAACAAAAGGATTAAAGTGTGGAAACCAAACCAAAATTCAGTTGTGTCGAAGAGGGGACTTGAACCCCTACGCCCTTACGAGCGCCAGCCCCTTAAGCTGGTGCGTCTGCCAATTTCGCCACTCCGACGTGGAATAAAAATCTACCTGAACAAACTCGAAAAGTATCTTCTAAGCGAGCAACAAACCGAGTGCCACTACAGTCACTATCCAAGTAAGTGCAAGAACAGTTGTAATTCGGTTTAGATTTCTCTCAGCAGCAGCCGAGCCGAGCGCCGCTCCTCCTCCACCACCAAACATGTCTGAAAGCCCCCCACCTTGACCACTGTGCAGAAGCACGCCGACAATCATTGACAACATTGCGATCACATTGATGACAACGGTGATGTAAGTGACTATATTTCGCACGACAAAATGCTACCTTCAGGACTCAGGAAAATGGCAAGCCGACAATTGACCGCTCGGCCGAATAGTCAGCATCGGCTCTTCTTGCGAGCACATATCTTGAGCCTTCCAGCATCGTGTTCGAAAGCGACATCCCGACGGCGGATTCATTGGGGAGGGTACTTCACCTTCAAGCATCAAGCGAGTTCGAGTTCGCTCAATTTTCGGGTCAGTTAGAGGCACTGCCGAAAGCAAAGCTTTCGTGTACGGATGAGTTGGGTTTTCATAAACAGTTTCTTGGTCACCGATCTCAACAATTTTACCGAGATACATAACTGCTACCCGATCGGCAATATGGCGTACTACAGATAAATCATGAGCGATAAAAAGATATCCGACGCCTAGCTTTTTCTGTAAGTCGTCGAACAGATTAATTACGCCAGCCTGAATACTCACGTCGAGTGCAGAAACAGGTTCATCAAGAATAATCATTGCTGGATTAAGCGCGAGTGCACGCGCAATCCCAATTCGTTGTCGCTGACCACCAGAAAATTCGTGAGGGAAACGCGAAGCGTGGTCTGCAGATAGTCCTACGAGTTCAAGAAGTTCAATAATCTTGTCACTATGACTTCCGGGAACCTTCTGCACTATTAGTGGCTCGGCAATTGATGCGCCGACAGTCATTTTCGGATCAAGTGATGCGAAAGGATCCTGAAACACAATCTGCATCTTGCGGCGCAATGCACGCAGTTCTTCGAATTTCATCAAACCCAAATCTTGTCCGTCGAACTCAACTTGTCCCGATGTTGGTTCAACTAGTCGGAGTATGCATCGTCCAACCGTTGTTTTGCCTGAACCCGACTCACCTACCAGCCCTAGTGTTTGACCTTTGTCGATTGAAAAAGAGACATTCGAAACCGCTTGCACCAGCCGCTTAGCCGACCCTGAACGCTTGGTACGACGAATCTGAAACGTCTTAACGAGGTTGGTAACACGCAGAAGTTCGGCACTCATTGCGTAATCCTAAAATTCGGTAAATCTTGCACGTGTAAACATGCTGTTTGTAGATCGGCGAAAAGTTTTAACTCAGGCATAGTTGCTGCGCAAAGCGCATCGGCATATTCGCACCGAGTTCTGAACGCACAACCTGATGGTGGCGAAATCATATTTGGCGGAAAACCAGCAATTGGTGTCAATCGTTCCTTACCTGGTTGGGGTATTGATCGAAGCAAACCTCGCGTGTAGGGATGACTTGGATGATCGTACAAATCGTCTACTAAACCTTGTTCGACATTTCGCCCTGCATACATAACGTCAACTCTGTCGGCGACGCGCGCGATTATGCCAAGATCATGTGTGATCAGAACTACCGCGGTTCCCAACTGCTGTTGCACGCGCTTAATAACTTCAAGAATCTGTGCTTGCACAGTTACGTCAAGTGCAGTTGTCGGCTCGTCAGCAATTAACAGATTTGGATTATTGGCAATTGCAATCGCAATAACTACACGTTGGCGCATGCCACCGGAGAATTCATGTGGAAACTGTGTTGCACGATCAGCAGGTTGAGGAATGCCAACCAAATCAAGAAGTTCGATGGCACGCGTTGCAGCTTGTTTCTTAGTCAAGTCTTGATGCGACTGAAGCATCTCTGAAATCTGTTTTCCAATTCTGTGAACGGGATTAAGCGCAGATAGCGGGTCTTGAAAAATCATCGACATTACTCGCCCGCGAACTGAGCGCATTTGCAGAGGTGATTTTCCGATCAGTTCTTCACCATCCAAGACAACAGAGCCAGAGACCCGAGCCCGAGACGAAAGCAAACCCATTGTCGCCAAAAAAGTTACCGACTTTCCTGAACCTGACTCGCCCACGACTCCGAGCACTTCACCCTTCATCACGTCAAGATCGACACCTCGAACAGCGAGAACCTGGCCAAAGGGAGTATCAAAAGTTACTTGCAAATTGCGAATTTTAAGAATTGGCTCAGTCATCACACCCCACGATCAAGTTGCGTATCAGTTGCATCACGCAATGCATCGCCGATGAAATTAATACTTAGAGAGATGATGATCAATGTGAAACACGGAAACACTGCGAGCCACCAATACCCAGTTTGAACTGCACCTTTTGCTGCACCAACCAAAATACCGAGAGAAGTTGCACCTTCGCCTGCCTGGGGTCCATAACCAAAAAACGCGAGCGTTGATTCGCCAGTAATTGCACCAACAACCGAAAAAGTTAACGAAACCATGATTGGACCAATCGAATTTGGCAACAAGTGCTGTCGGATGATGAACCGTCGACTCGCGCCCACTGCCCTAGCCGCCTCGATGAATTCGCGTTCCTTGAGTGACAACACTTGACCCCGAACGATCCGAGCTACGGACATCCATCCGAAGATGCTGAATAAAATAATAATAAATCGAACCGAATTCATCTCACCAGTAAGCGGTTTGATCCATGAAATAGCGCCGAGCACGTTTCGAACGATGAGCAGTGTAACGAGAAATGGAAATGCTAGAAAGAGATCAGTAATTCTCATCACAATGTCGTCGAACCGTCCACCGCGAAAACCCGCCACCGCACCAACCAATGCACCAATAGTTACTGAAAATATCGCACTGACTAAACCGATCATCAATGAAACTCGAACTCCATAAATGAGACGACTATATAAATCACGCCCAATATCATCAGTTCCTAGCCATGCCTTAGCTTGTGGAGTTAAAAATGAATTCGGTGGTAGTTGGACTGACTGATTAACCCCGTAGCGCGCAGTAAATGGAGCAAGTATCACGAACAACGCAAGAATTAACAATATGAAAAAACTAACAACCGCAGCCTTGTGCGAAATAAATCTACGGAATGCCATTTGCCGTGGCGACAGAGAAATTTTTACATCACTCAAGGCGAATCCGAGGATCAAGCCAAGCATATGAAATGTCAGCAATGAGATTAAAAATAAGGATTGACAAAACGATGATCACCATCCACGGCATCAAGAGAGGAAAGTCTCCATCACCGAATGATTTTAAGAAATACAAACCCATGCCAGGATACGAAAATATATTTTCAGTGATAATTAATCCGCCAACTATTGCACCGAAATCAATTGCAGCAACAGTAACTATCGGAATTAATGCATTACGCATTCCATGATTAATTAAAATCCGACGTTCGCTGATTCCTTTAGATCTTGCCGTGCGCATGTAATCAGAATTCAAAACATCTAATAAAGACGATCGCAAGTAGCGACTGTATGTAGCAACAATCTGAATAGCGACGACAATCGTTGGCAGGGCCATAAATTTCAACATGAGAAATAAATCAAAGCCTGTATGGCCTGCTGGGTAAACGCCCGAAGTTGGGAAAAGACTTGATCCAAACCAACGCTGCCAATAAACAGCGAATAAAAGTTGCAAAAGCACTGCCGAAATATATGGCGGAATTGAAATTCCCAAAAATGCTCCCGAGTTGATAAGAACGTCTCGTCTGCCACCAGGTCGCAGAACCGCCACCAATCCAAGAAGAAGTCCAATAATTACACCGACAACTGTTGCCGCAATTCCAAGACGAAGCGTATTTGCTATCGCATCCTTGAGTGCTGGCCAGACCTCACGGCTGCCCTTGATACTGCGCGGCCAATTGCCGGTTAAAAAATTGTTGAGCCAGCGAAAATAACCCAAAACATAGTTTGGATCTAAACCATTTATATCAATGTATTGTCTTATTTTCTCTGGAGTGACGCGCGGGTTTGACCGCTTATAACTCTCGATCGGATTCGTTCCGATTCTGAGCGCTACATAGACCAAAAATGTAACAATCAACAATGTCGGTATCGCCCATGCAATACGACGCAATATGTAACGAATCACCTGCTTAGCCTACCGATTAGGCGTCTAGCCTATTGAAAAATTTTTTTAGATGTTTGCATCGTTATTGAAAACGGTGCGCCGATTTGACACTCAGCCGAATCGACGCACCGTTTCATATCAATTACTTAATTAATAAATTAGAAGATGACTACTAACTATTTATCTTTACGGTCGCCTCGCCTGTAAGCAGGTTGGTGACTACGTACTTAGCGTCATTTGTGGTTGCATATGCACTCGGCAAAACTTGAAACGCTGTTGTCCAAACCATCCATGAAGAGTTTGCACACTCTGTGATTGGGTTGAGACACTCAGGCCATTGTTCAGCACCGAGCACAATTTGCCCGTCACCGTCAACGTCTTGCCACAGGTGAATATTGTTAAATGCCTGAAAGTTATTGAGTTCACCTGTCCATGGACCTGCGACCTTATCGGTACGCGCAAACCCTGACTTAGGAAACTGCATTAACGGCAGCATCACATGATCTTTGGCCATTAGTGCCAGTGACTGTTTGATTTTGTCTGCACGAGTTGTTGCATCTGCATCAACATCTGCTGCATACATTAAATCTGAAGCCTCTGGGTTACACCAGCCGTTGTAATTTTGGCCGATGTTCTTATTTGCTTCAGTCGGGATCATGTCACAGACAAACGAACTGGTCAAATATGAAGGATCTGGTGGTGCTGTACTTATGTACATCGCCATGTCGTAGTCCATTGCCGGGAGCCTCTTTTGGAAGTAGCACGCCGCATCGCAATTGTCTGCCCGCACCTTGAAACCGGCTGCAGTAAGCAACGGAATCAAATATGCCTGAGTGCTCTCACGACGCGTGTTACCCGTGTTGATGATCCAACGAACATCAGGAACCTTGCCGCTTGGGTCAACCCAGAAACCATCGGCTCCCTTGGTCCATCCATTCTCAGTCAACAATGATTCTGCTCCTGCTGGGTCGTAACTACCCGCAAACTCGTCTCCATTGCAGAATGGTCCTGGAACCATCGGTCCGCATTGAAGCAATTCTTTTCCACCGAGTGGAATATAGATTTGCTTGAACAACGCATCACGATCAATTGACATTGAGAACGCTGCACGAAAATTCGGGTCTGCGAAAGGTCCGCACTTCTGTTGGAAGTAGAAAGCTTCGTAGTCGCCGCCGTAGTCAATTTGGGACTGAATATTGTCTTGCTTCACAGCATCTTCAATACCCGCGTAAAATTGCGGATAAATGAAGTCAACTTCTCCAGCCTTAACCGACGCAATTTCAGTGTCGCTATCTGCCTTTGGCACCATTACGAATTTCTTCGTTACGGCTTTGTCGGCTCCCCAATACTTGTCATTCGGGACGAACACAATCTGGTCAGGGCTCCAAGATTTAATCTTGTATGGTCGACCCGAGAATGGAATGTTGTCTGCAAAATCTCCAGAAACATCCATCGTGTTATTGACAGATGCTGCCTTAATCAAGCCGCTGAATAATCCACGCCAAGGCGCATAAACAGCCTTGAGGGTTACAACAACTTGCTTGTCGCTTGTACCTGCTGCAACAGCGGTCACTTGGTCATACCCAGAAGTTGAAATCGAACCTGGAGTATTAAGTGATGCTTCCCAAGTTGCCTTGAAATCTGCAGCGGTGATTTGAGAACCATCATCCCAAACTGCAGCCGGATTGATCTCATAAGTAATTGTCATTCCACCAACGTTGGCTGGCTTCGTGTAATCGTAAGTAACTGCTGCGCAGTCATCCAAACTTGTTGGATAACTTGTAGCCGCTACCGCCGCTGTTGTATCGCTAGTCGCAGCATCATCGCTTCCGCCACAAGCTGCCCCAATTAAGGAAACAGTTATTAGCGCGATTGCGAGACGAGCCACTTTTGTGGTTTTTCTCATTCTCCGACCTCCCCGTCGAATTAGGTCGAGGCCGAATGACCTCTTGACTAATGTCACAGTATATTAGTTCGCTGTGAATGAGCGAACTCAGACGCGCATGAGCGCGGAAAGTTAGTCCTTCCGAAGGCGGTATTGGCAAATCCGCGCAAACTCAGCCGAATCTAGGCTTGCACCGCCGACCAAAACGCCATCGATATCTGGTTGCGACATAATTTCAGCAATGTTGCTGGCTTTAACACTGCCACCGTATTGCAATCTGACTGCCGTGGCAGCCAAGGGCGACGAAACTTTAGCGACTTCTTCTCGGATAGAACTGATCACCAGTTGTGCGTCTTGGGCAGTTGCAGTTTTGCCGGTTCCGATGGCCCAAATCGGTTCGTAGGCAATGACCATTGCTCGAACTTGCTCTACAGAGCGCTTGGTTAGTGCAGCGCGAACTTGTCCGAGAACTTTCTCATGGGTGCGACCTGCTTCACGGTCAGCCAGTGTTTCGCCAACGCACAAAATTGGTGTCATACCATGTTTTTGAACTGCAACTATTTTTGCGGTGACGACTTCATCGGTCTCACCGAAAATTTGACGGCGCTCACTGTGGCCGACAATTACATAATTAACATTCAGCTTGGAGAGGAACTGTGCAGAGACCTCACCAGTGAATGCACCTGAATCGGATTCGTGGCAATGCTGCGCTCCCAAAATAAATCGAAGTTCATCTGCATCAATTAAAGTTTGTGCACTCCGCAAATCTGTGAACGGTGGATGTATTGTCACATCTACCGCTGCGAAATCATCTTTGGTCAAAAGATAGGCAAGTTTTTGAATGGATTGAATAGCTTCAAAGTGGTTATGGTTCATCTTCCAGTTGCCACTAATAATTGGCTTACGAACTTCAGTTGACATTTGGTGCTCCTCGCAACGCGCTTAATCCTGGCAAGTCGCCGAGTTCAAGAAACTCTAGTGATGCGCCACCACCAGTAGAAACGTGGTCAACATCATTTTCGAAACCAAATTGCGCCAGGGCTGCCGCCGAGTCACCACCGCCAACAATTGTAAACGCTTTCGTCTCTGACATTGCCTGAGCAATAGTTCGAGTTCCCGCAGCGAATCGTGAATCTTCGAACATTCCCATCGGCCCGTTCCAAAACACACTTCGGGCGCCCATGATTATGTCAGCGAACGCCGCAGCGCTGCCTGGCCCAATATCTAAACCTTTTGCACCATTAGGTAGACGAACGCCAAATGTTGCGAAATCACCTTCTTTGTCGACTCCGACTATGTCTTCTGGTAAGTGTATTTTCAAATCAGAATCAAGAAGTTTTTTACAAAAAGAAATTTGATCCGGCTCACAAAGTGAATCGCCGATTGGCAGCGATTTTGCCGCGAGAAATGTAAAGCACATTCCCCCACCAATTACGAACGAGTCAACAACTTTCGACAGTGCTTCGATCACACCAATTTTGTCGCTAATTTTTGCGCCGCCCAAAACAGCAACGAGTGGTCGTTTTGGGTTGCTTCGCATTTCACCTAAGACCTCGACTTCACGTTGCAATAATCGACCGGCGGCTGATGGCAACGATTTTGGCGGTCCAACTATTGAAGCATGCGATCTGTGTGCTGCACCGAATGCATCATTGACATAAAGATCTATTCCGTTAATTAAACGTGCAACAAAGGCCGAGTCATTTGCTTCTTCACCAGGATTAAAGCGCAAGTTCTCGAGCAACTCGACGCCTGGTGCGATCTCTGATAAACGTTTGCGAATTGGCGACATCGAATATCTAATATTCACCTTACCCTTGGGCCGACCCAGGTGACTGGCGCAAATAACTTTTGCACCGCGCTCAGTTAGCCAACCGATAGTTGGCAGCGCAGCACGAATTCGAAAATCATCGGCGATTACTCGAGCATCATCCGGACCAGACATGGGCACATTAAAATCGGTGCGCACAAGAACAGTTTTTCCCCGCACATCCCCGAGATCTTCAAGTTGCGGAACCATCTAATTCTTAAGTGCTGCCCCGATATACGACGCGATATCTACGAGTCGATTTGAATATCCCCACTCATTGTCGTACCAACCCAAAACTTTGACAAGCGAACCCATGCTCATCGTTAGATCACTATCAAAAACGCAGCTATGTGGATTCGTAACAACATCACTAGAGACAATTGGGTCAACGCAATACTCGAGGATATTTTTAAGAGGCCCAGAAGCGGCGACTTTGAACGCAGCCTTAATTTCATCGACCGAGGCAGGCTTCTTCAAATTGGCTACTAAATCGGTGATTGAACCAGTTGGCACGGGCACGCGAAGTGAAGTGCCGTCAAGTTTGCCTTTCATTGATTGCATTACAAGACTTGTTGCGCGAGCAGCACCTGTGCTCGTTGGAATTATATTTATGGCCGCGGCACGCGCACGTCGCAGATCACTGTGTGGACCATCAACTAATGATTGATCACCTGTATATGCATGAATCGTTGTCATCAAACCATTCTCTACACCGAACGCATCATCTAAGACTTTGACCATTGGTACGAAACAATTCGTCGTACAACTGGCATTCGAAACCACTTTATGATTTTTAGGGTCAAAGTCTTGATGATTTACGCCATACACAAAAGTCGCATCAGCGTTAGTCGCTGGTGCGGAAATAATCACACATGGTGCACCCGCGTCTAGGTGAGCCGCGGCTTTGTCACGATCCGTAAAAAACCCTGTCGATTCAATCACGAGATCTACGCCAAGACCACCCCAACCCAAATCTTTCGGGTCACGCTGCGACAAAACTTTAAGCAATTTGCCATCAATATTGATGCCTTCATCTGTTGCTGATATCTCATTGGGCAACACGCCCAGCACTGAGTCGTACTTGAGCAAATGCGCCATTGTCTTGAGCGAACCGAGATCATTAACAGCAACTATTTCAATATCTGCACCTGATTGCTGAATTGCCCTGTAAAAATTTCTGCCAATTCTTCCAAAGCCAT
>JAPKZT010000147.1 GCA_026393655.1 Actinomycetota bacterium
GATGTCACGAGAATTATGGCCGGGTATCACCACGTTATTGCTGCGCGCGTATTTGAACATTCGATCTTGCAACGAATGGCCGCGGTTTCAAGTGTGCCGATCATCAATATGTTGAGCGACCATTCTCATCCCTTGCAGGCACTTGCAGATTTGTTGACAATGCGCCAAGAGCTCGGCGAGCTTCGAAATAAAACTGTTGCATGGATCGGTGACTACAACAATGTGGCAAGGTCGCTTGTTGAGGCTTGTGCACTTGACGGCATGCATATCCGAGTCGGTTGTCCAGACGGTTACGGCGCAAACGAAAATGAGCTGTCCCGTATCGCGAATCTTGGCGCCGCATCCGTTGAGCAATTTTCTTCAGCGCGAACTGCGTCGTCTGGTGCTCATGCCGTTCATACAGATGTATTCGTTTCAATGGGACAAGAAGCAGAAACCGCTAAACGGATGATCGACTTTAAAGATTTTTGTGTTGACTCTAAAGTTATGGCGAATGCGGCAAAGGATGCGATCTTTATGCATTGTTTGCCTGCCCACCGCGGCGTAGAAGTAATGAGCGCGCAGAGTCGCGTTGTAACGCAAGCGCACAACCGTATGCATGCAGCCAGAGGGTTGCTTGCACATCTAATGGGGGTAACAAGATGAGTTCAAAAGTTCAGCGTCAACAACTGATAGCCAAACTCGTTAGTTCGCATACCGTTACGAGTCAACCTCAGTTGTGCGAGTTATTGCAGAAAAAAGGTATTGCTGCGACACAAGCGACTGTCTCGCGCGACTTAGAAGATTTGGGTGCAGTAAAAGTGCGCACGGCTGCGGGCGAAACAACATATGCGATACCTGAATTTGAGCCAGACAGACTTGCTCCACCTGATCAGCTCAAGCGTGTTTTGGCAGAGTGGGTTGCCGATGTTCAATTCAATGAGCCAATAGTTGTCGTGCGAACACCGCCGGGGTGTGCCCATGTCGTGGCGTCGGCACTTGATCGCTCGCGATTAAAAGGATTACTTGGCACTGTTGCTGGCGATGACACAATGATGTGCGTGGCAAGTTCTGAACACACAGCAAAAAGGCTGGCAAAAGATATTAGAAAACTCGCAGGTCTTGACAATGGCTGATCAACCCCTATGGCACGGCCGTTTCGAGGCGAGCCCTGCCGAAGCACTAATGATGTTCACAGAGAGTCTTTCGTTTGACCAAAAACTTTGGCGTGATGACATCATCGGCTCGATCGCTCATGTTAAAGGTCTTGCTCACGCCCAAATAATTAGCGAAGCCGAATCAGACAAGGTTATTTCTGCGCTAAACACTGTCGCTCAAGAATTCAATGACGGTAAATTTGTTTTTGTCGCGAGTGATGAAGATATTCATACAGCAATCGAAAGGCGAGTAACTCAACTCGCTGGCGATGCTGGCGCGAAACTACATACTGGCAGAAGTCGAAATGACCAGGTTGCAACAGCACTGCGTCTTTGGTGCAAAAGAGAGTTAACAAATATTGCGCAACTGACTCTCGCATTGTGCGATGTGTTCAACAAACGAGCCCAAGAGTTTGGTTGGGGTAGTGACGGGGTGTATCTGCCTGGCTATACGCACATGCAACGCGCGCAACCAGTTTTACTCGCTCATCATTTTGCGGCCCACGCATGGGCAATGCTGCGAGATGTTGATCGTCTGACGCAAACAATCGAACGACTTGACGTCTCACCGCTAGGTGCTGGTGCGCTGGCAGGTTCATCCTTGCCACTTGATGCTGACTTCGTCGCCACAGAACTTGGTTTCGCCAGACGATTCAACAATTCTTTAGATGCTGTCTCTGATCGTGACTTTGTTGCTGAAGCACTATTTGATTTGGCACTTATTGGTGTTCACCTGTCGCGACTCGGAGAAGAGTGGGTGCTTTGGACAACGCAAGAGTTCAGTTTCGCCGTTTTAGATGACGCGTATTCAACAGGCTCATCAATGCTGCCGCAGAAAAAAAATGCCGATATCGCCGAACTCGCTCGCGGTAAGTCTGGGCGATTGATCGGTAACTTGACTGGTTTGCTTGCAACTCTTAAGGGAATGCCACTCGCGTACAACCGTGACTTACAAGAAGATAAAGAACCGCTGTTCGATTCTGTCAATCAGGTTGCACTCGCGTTGCGAGCTCTCGCAGGCATGATCTCGACAGCAAAATTCAATACTTCAACGATGCAATCTGCCGCAGATTCAGAGTTGCTTGGTGCGACAGATCTCGCCGAATGGTTAGTCGCACAAGGCATGCCGTTTCGAGAGGCACATGCCCATGTTGGTGCACTTGTGAGCAAATCAATTCGTGATTCAGTGCCACTCTCACAATTAGTTACTGATGACAAAAAATTAGGTGACAAGGCAGCAGAGTTGCTCAAGCCAGGCGTTGGGGTTAAACGTCGAACAACAAAAGGTGGCAGTGGCCCAGTGCCGGGTGCAACTCAAGCCATCGAGCTGAGTGCAGCCTTGACCGTGATGCATGCTCGCGTTGCAACTTTCAATGCGCCACAAACCAACTCGTAACAACGCCTAATATTCAATAATGACTTCTCCGCAAGACTTCGTGCAAGAGTTTGCGGCCAGAGGTTTAATTCATGACAGCACCGATCGTGCTGCACTTACCGCGCGAGCAACTCAGTCGTCGCTCAGCGTTTATGTCGGGTTCGACCCAACTGCCGATTCACTACACATCGGTCATTTGTTGGGACAAATCACGCTTCGGCGTTTACAACTTCTCGGACACCGGCCAATTACTTTGGCTGGCGGTGCAACCGGCATGGTCGGCGACCCTTCGGGGCGAAGTGAAGAACGAAATCTCTTAGACGCTGAGACGTTGCAGAATAATGTGCAAAATATTAAGAAACAATTAGAACGAATTCTTGATTTTGAAAAAGGTCCGACACAAGCGACGCTGGTTGATAATGCAGATTGGACGAGCAAAATTTCGATGCTCGATTTTTTACGAGATGTCGGCAAACATATAACTGTTAATCAGATGCTCGCAAAAGATTCTGTGAAGAGTCGCATCGCTGATGCAAATGGTCTTTCGTTTACTGAATTTAGTTACATGTTGCTCCAGGCCAACGATTTCCGTCATCTCGCTGAGCACAACAATTGTGAAATGCAAATGGGCGGTTCAGACCAATGGGGAAACATCACTGCCGGTATTGATTTAATTCGCAAGAGACTCTCCAAGTCAGCATTTGGTTTGACTTGGCCGCTAGTGACTCGTGCCGACGGTACAAAGTTTGGTAAAACTGCTGAGGGCGCAATCTGGTTAGATGCAAAACGTACGTCGCCTTATCAGTTCAGACAATATTTTATTCAAATAGCAGATGCCGATATTGAAAAGATGTTGATGCAGTTCTCGCTGCGACCAGTT
>JAPKZT010000115.1 GCA_026393655.1 Actinomycetota bacterium
GACGCAAACGGTTCACGAAGAACTGCCTCTGGCACCCAGATGCAACGAAAACCAAGTTCTTCAAGTTCGATTACTGCTTCTTTTGCTTTAGACATCGGTTGCAAATCAAGTGCTGCTGTCCAGATGCCAACGCGGCCTAATCCAAATTCTGAGGTCTTTTCCATATCCGCCAACCATAATCGCAAATTGTGTTACACATCAGTTTGTGAAACACCGGTTTACAAAAAATTGTCTGTTGCAATTATTTCTGATACTTGCAATTGTTTCGTCGTTGAGTTCTTCGTGCAGTAGCCCACAGCAATTGCCGAGTGATGTCGCAAGTGTGATCAGAGTTATCGATGGAGACACAGTTGTTTTGCGGTTGCAAGGCACAATCGAGACTGTACGACTGATCGGTATTGACACACCAGAAACAGTTCATCCGACAAAACCTGTTGGTTGCTTTGGGCCTGAAGCCTCAGCATTCACACATTCGGTGCTAAAACCTAAAACTCAAGTGCGTGTGCAACGAGATGTTGAAGCGCGCGATCGATATCAGCGGCTACTCGTTTATCTGTATCTGATAGACGGCACATTCATCAATCAAGAGTTACTGCGACTTGGTTTTGCTCGAACGATGAACATCGCTCCAAATACGGCATTCGCCACCAAATTTGCTTCAATTGAAACTGTTGCTCGCGAAAATCAAATCGGCTTATGGTTGAAATGTTAGCGATATCGGGTCAGCGGTAGCGTGAAACTGTGACGGCTATGAAAAAAAGTCTGGTTGAACAACTTGGGCATTCGCCGCACGCTCGCCTAGTTATTTTAAGTTGTGACGATCTTGGTGCATTTCACGCGGCAAATGTTGGCGTTTACGATTCGCTTAATAAAGGCGTGGCGACTTGCGCATCGCTAATGGTGCCGGCGCCATGGGCACGCCACGCAATAAATTGCTACAACGGCGAAGACATCGGTGTGCACCTCACGCTAAATGCTGAACATGCAAATTATCGCTGGGGTTCAATCACCAATTCTCCGTCGCTGGCTTCGGGCGAAGGTGGGTTTCCGCGCACGATTGACGATCTTTGGGAGCACGCCGACCCTGCTGAAGTTTTGCGAGAGTGCCGCGCACAGATTGAACGAGCAATCGCGTGGGGACTTGACCCAACACATCTTGCCCCACATTTAACGGCAATTACTTTGCGCCCAGAGTTTTTTGATATCTATCTCGAACTCGCGGTCGAATTTCGTCTACCACTCAGGTTGCCGAGTTCAATTAACGAAGAACAAGCAGGGTTTCCATTTCGAAAACTCGCACTTGAAGAGGGTGTTGTGTTTCCAGATTTTTTTGATCACGACTGGCGTTACGGAAGTCGCCAAAGAGTTCTTCGAGCTTTAGACACACTGCAAGCCGGCGTGACTGAGATTCATATTCAACCTTGCATTGATACACCCGAAGTTCGGGCGCTCGGCGAAATCGCACAAAGTTGGATAGACGATTACGAACTTGCAGTCAACGATCAAGAAATTCGAGATGCGATCACAGCAAGTGGTGCAACGATGATCGGTTTTCGCGAGTTGCGTTCGCTAATGAGAACTAACTAGCTGATGCCGGCGAATAAATCATCCTCAAGATGTTGTGCATCTGGTGAGTGATTCTCAAGACAAGACTTCGCTAAAATCCAATCTTCAAATGGATAGACCTCAGCAAGTTCTTCATCGCTAAGCCCGAACCAAAACGGTTCATTCTCGTCTACCTGCGTGGCGTGTGCTCTTAACGAACCAGAACGCGCCCAAAAATAATTTTCAATTCCAATTTTGGTTGTAATTCGATCATCCATGTTTGGTCGACTAAACCAATCTTCGTCATACGGCGATGAACCACGCAGTCTCAACAATGCCTCGTGCACAGCAGTCAGACGCGAGCGCGACCAAACCGAGTAATACATTTTCAACGGTTGCCACACTGCCCCAGCATCCGGATACCAACTCGGGTCTCCAGCACGATCGAATGCTCGAATACTTATCTCATGCACCTTGACATGATCAGGATGCGGATATCCACGATGGTCATCGTTATAAGTGACGATCACGTGAGGCTTTTCAGTTCGAATAAGTTTGACCAGCCGACCAGTGGCTTCATCCATATCTGCCATGTGAAAACATTCGGGGTTTGAATTCTTTGGACTCTTGTCCATTCCTGAGTCGCGATAACCAAGCATGTGCAATTTGTTGAATCCAATTATTTCAACACTCTTGGCAAGTTCAACTGGACGCACAGACGCCATTAATTTTTGTTGAGCAACTTCATCTAGCCCGTAAAACGGCATGCCTGGTTCTTTGAGCGCAGGATTATTTAGATCTCCTTCTTCTCCACCCGTGCAACACACCAGAACAGTTCGTACTCCGATTTCGCCGTACATCGCGAAAGTTGGCGCGCCTTTTGATGCTTCATCATCGGGGTGAGCGTGAACTGTCAATGCGCACAACTGGTTGCCGTCTAAATCGTGACGCGGCGATACCGGCGAAATTGCTTTTCTCATCTCAAGCAGGATAGTGATCTGTAAGGAGTACAGCGATGCCGTAAACACTGCGATATTGTAAACACAGTTCGATGATCACAAAAACTAATCAACTGGCTAATCAACTAGCTAAATTCGCCGTGCGAAAACTAGCGCTTAGCCGCGGCGCAATTTTGTTGCTTTGCTTGACAACCGTTGCGATTACCGCTTGTTCAACCGATGGCCGTGATCTGCGGGCACCGGGCGCCGGGCAAGGCGAATCTATAGAAATAGTTGAGACCACCGCCGAGACGACACCTGCCACGCAAGATTCAAGCTTGCAGGCGATTTTTACCGTTTCTGGCACTTGGCTTGACGGCGGGGCAATTGACTCGCGACATACATGTAGCGGAGCAAATATTTCGCCATCACTCGAGATTTCGAATACTTCAATTGACGCAAAAAGTTTGGCGATCACATTGATTGACCTGGCTGCGCCTGAAAAACCACTTTGGGTGATGGCAAACATCAGCCCGGACGAAACTTCGATCCAAGAAGGTGGGATACCGGCTGAGGCAATTGTTGGCGCAACCACAAATGGCACCAAAATCAATTTTGGCTATAGCGGACCTTGCGCAACTGGTAACGAAATGCATGAATATTTGCTTGTCGTTTATGCGCTCGACCAAATGCTTGAGTTCGAACCAGACCCGAAATCTCTGAATGACTCTCGATTGCTATATGAAGCGATTCAAGCAAGCGCCTTCGATTCGGCAGAAACTCGATTCTTCGCCCAAACCCCATGAGACACGCCCTGCGTGTAATGATTGAGGCATAGACCCGAACATCGCTTCCCTGCTGACGGCCTTGCCGATTTCGCTTTTTGAGACGGATTTGGATGGTCGACTAGTTGCTGCCAACGATGCGTTCAGAACACTTGCGCTGGCATCAGCACCGCTTGTGGTTGGAACAGCACCGTGGGTGAACGCACAACCACAAGAACGAACCGCTGCCGAACGCGCTTGGCAACTCGCAAAAGAAACTCAGACACCATTTAATTTTGAGTTTCGCCTGTGGCAACCAAGTGGTGAAGCAATATGGATTTTGGTTTCGACGCAACCACAAAAAAATAATTCTGGTGTCGTGACTAGTCATATCGGCACTGCTCACGATGTGACGCAAGCGGTCGCGCGACGAATGTTAAGTGAACAACTAATTGGGCTGCTTGATGCATCGCACGATGCCGTATTGGTGTTTGATCGCAACGGTGCACTGATGTTTGCGAACGACTACGCACAGCAACTTGTTGGGATAAACGAGACGCCAGCAAATAGCGACGCGGCGATTCAAACTTTTATTCAAGCAATTCGTGATCAGTTACCGCGCGAGATTACAACTGGCACAACATCAAACCGTTGGCAAGGTGAAGTTGGATTTCGTAGCGCAGACGGAATCATGCGCACACTCGACGTTGTTTTGCAAATAGTGCGCGATTCGCAAGGTGCAATCGAACATTATTCGTCAATTGCTCGCGACATAACTGAATCAAAACAAACACAAGATGAGCTGCAGCGTCAAGCCACTCACGATGCACTTACTGGTCTGCCAAACCGAGTTTTATTTCTCCGTAAACTTGCAGAGGCACTTGATCGCTCGCGAACTTTAAAGCGGGGTGTGACTGTCTTATTTGTAGATCTAGACAAACTCAAAGATGTCAACGACACAATCGGACACTCAGTTGGCGATCAGTTGATCGTCAATATGTCTAAGCGTCTTGTCAGTGCGACCCGGCCGTCAGATGTTGTCGCGCGCATCGGTGGCGATGAATTTGTGATTCTTTGCGATGGTCTTGGCGACGAACAAGTCGCAATGGATGTTGCCAACCGCATGCGGACTGCCGTAACTGGCGAACAAATTTTACAAGGATTTGAAATTTCAACCAGCGCAAGTATCGGCATCGCAATGGCGAATGCTTCGTTGCTCGAAGAGATGTCTAGCGCTGACGCTGCAGTAACTTTGTTGCACCACGCCGACAGTGCGATGTATCTGGCTAAACAACGCGGTCGTGGCCGGTGCGAAATGTATAACGAAGAAATGAGCGCCAACGCCCGCGAGCGAAGTTCACTAAGCGCACAACTTGAACGAGCACTGGCAACCGATCAACTATTTTTGGTCTACCAGCCAATTGTTTCAACACACACGGGTCGAATTGCTGGGGCAGAAGCGTTACTGCGCTGGCAACACCCAGAACGCGGTGTTCTGACCCCGCCAGTATTTCTTTCGTTGGCTGAAGAATCTGGCTTGATCGGACCAATTGGTGATTGGGTTGGTCGTCAAGCGTGCGCCGACATGCGCCAATGGCTCGATGCAAAATCAATCGATAATTCTTTTGTAATGCACATCAATGTCTCGGCAAGACAACTTCGCGACGCAACATTTGTTGAACGGACGATGGCATCGTTGCGTGATGCAAAACTTGAGCCGCATCAAGTTGATCTTGAGGTCACTGAAGCAACTTTGCTTGACGACAAAGGTGGCGTTATGCGCACATTGAATGCGCTGAGACGACTCGGCATAAAACTTGCAATCGATGATTTTGGTACCGGGTTCTCGTCACTCGTAAACTTGCGTAACTTCCCCGCTGACTACTTAAAGCTTGACGGCACATTTATTCGCGACATTGGTTCGCAAGGCAACGATGACCCGATCGTGCGCTCAGTGATTCAACTTGCCCACTCTTTAAATATGTCAGTTGTCGCAGAATGGGTAACCACAGAAGATCAATCGCAACGCTTGAAACTTTTGGGCTGTGATTTTGTGCAAGGCAATAAAATTGGTCTGCCAGTTAAGAGCGCTGAATTCTCGCCACTTGCCGCCAAGGCAAGAACCGCTTAAATTTCTAGTTCTCGTTTACTAGTTCTCGTCTAGTAGTTCAGGGGCCGGGCCGGTACCACCAAAAAATGCGAGTACCGGAGTCGCATCTTTAGCAACGCGCAAAACAGAATCTTCGCCAACTTGATCACCATAAACCGCGAGTGAGTATCTGCTGATCGCACCTTTGGCGGCTGGCCTAATCTTCTTTGCAAATTCAGTGAAATCAAGATTCTCATCGGTGATGATTGATTTAGTGGCACCAGCAAATGCGCTCGAAACCATAAACGGATTGGAAATCACACGAGTCAGTGCCGAATTCAACATTGCGGCAATGAACTGACGCTGCCTTTTACCGCGACCGATGTCGGATGATCCGTCAATCTGCCACTTATTTTCAACTTTTGTTTCAAAAAAACGACTGCGCGCAAATGCCAAAGCACGAACACCCTCTAAGTTGTGACACCCACCTGGCATAAACAACCCCGTGTGTTTATCGCGCGACGGAAACTGCGTACAAATTTGCACACCGCCGATTGAATCGACGAGTCCCTTGAATCCTTGAAAATCAATTTCTAAATAATGATGAATCGGTATGCCGAACTCGGACTGCATTGTGCGCACAAGCACATCGGTGCCTAACTGGTATGCGGAATTAATTCGACCAGCCTTTTGGCCGTCACCTAATTTGACCCACAAGTCGCGCGGAAACGAAATCAAGGCTCCGGCACCAGTTGCAATGTCATAGTGAAAAACCATCAGAGTGTCACTTCGGCGTCCCGAAACTTCGCCTTCGCCGCCGATTGCCGCGAAATCAGCATCATTAGGGTCTGCGCCTTCTCGCGAATCTGAGCCAACAAGCAAGTAATTCTCGAACCCAGCGCTTGGCGCAGATAACGCCGACGATGCAACTAAGTCGCGTCTAACAGTGGCCAACTGAGATTTTGTTGCTGCGACAATTTGTAGCGCACCAAGGCTACTGAAAACCAAAAATAGCATGAAAGCATTTCGCCTTCTAACCCCGCGACTATTTTTTGTTTTTGATCGCGACATGCGATTTCAAAGTTAGCCGTGATCGGCGTTGCGAAGGTGCACTACATCACCAGTGTCAATGACTTGCCGCACCGAATTATCATCTATTTGCACAACCACCAATCGACCTTCAACGTCAATATTTTCAGCTATTCCGGTGATCACAGCACCGTTGGTCAACTCAATTCTTACTGTTTTACCAAGTGTTGCTAGTAACGCGACATATTTTTCTTGTTGTTTGATCAAATTCAATTTTTCAATTTGAGTTATTTCGAGCAACATATTTTCAAGTAATTCAACTGGGCTCGGCGACTTCTCGCTGAAAAATTCGGTTAGTGAAACAGCCTCTTGTGGTGCCCAGCCAACATTGATACCGATACCTACCACGACAAATTGTTTTTGCCGATCACCGATACACAACATGCCGCCTAGTTTGCGATCGACTATTAGTAGATCGTTTGGCCACTTCAACGTAACTTTTGGCGCCGATTTCGGAGATACGTGATCACTTGAAATAAGTTTTTGGCATGCATGAGCCGCAGCGAGCGCGACAATTCGAGGCCACATCGTTAGCAAATTTGCTTCACTACGAAATAAAAGCGACACCAGAAGATTCGTCCCTGGCTTTGCTTCCCAAGTTCGGTCAAGTCGACCACGACCAGCGGTCTGATTATCTGCCATTAAAACGCTGTGGCTCGGCGCACCAGCAAGGGCATCAGCAAATAAATCTGTATTTGTGCTGCCAGTTTCTCGTACCCTGCGCACAAACCAATTCTCGGGCCAGTTGTAATCGGTGCTTGTCATCAGCGAGAATAGTAACCCGTGTTAAAGAAAATCCTTATCGCCAACCGAGGCGAAATCGCAGTACGAGTAATCCGCACCGCTCGCGAAATGGGTATCGCGACTGTCGCTGTGTATAGCGAACTTGATCGCAACGCGCTACATGTGCGACTTGCTGACGAAGCCTTTGCACTCGGCGGGACGACTGCCGCTGAGAGTTATCTAAAAACAGATGCGATTATTGAAGCAATCAAACTCAGTGGCGCCGACGCCGTTCACCCTGGTTATGGCTTCTTTAGCGAGAATGCCGATTTTGCAAAAACTATTACAGATATGGGTGTTGCATTTATCGGGCCGCCGCCCGCAGCAATAGTCGAAATGGGAGACAAAGTTTCTTCACGCAAGGCAGCACTTCGTGGCGGTGCACCAATCGTGCCCGGCACAACAGAATTTCTAAAGAGCGCCGATGAGATTTTGGCGTTCGGCAAAAGCCATGGCTGGCCAGTTGCAATAAAAGCAGCATTCGGTGGTGGCGGACGCGGTATGAAAGTTGTGCGCGACGAAAAGAGCGTGCAAGAAGCAATGGAATCTGCACAGCGTGAGTCGAAAGCCTTTTTTGGCCGCGACGAAATTTATGTTGAGAAATATCTCTCGTGGCCACGGCATATTGAAATTCAACTTGTTGGTGACACCCACGGCAATGTCGTGTGGGTTTCATCGCGCGACTGCTCGGCGCAACGACGCCACCAAAAACTTATCGAAGAAGCCCCAGCGCCAGCTCTACCAGATGGCGTTGAAGAAGAAATGGGCGCTGCAGCAGTAAAAGCAGCAAAGGCAGTTGGCTACTTCAATGCTGGCACTGTTGAATTTATTTATCAGGATGAAGAGTTTTTCTTTTTAGAAATGAACACACAACTACAGGTCGAACACCCAGTCACAGAACTGATTACTGGTATCGACTTGATTGAGTGGCAAATTCGTGTTGCATCTGGCGAGAAATTGCCAATGACGCAAAAGCAAGTTTTGGCGGCTCGTCGTGGTCATGCAATTGAGGTTCGAATCAATGCCGAGAACCCAACAGCCGGAAAGTTCTTGCCGTCGCCCGGCACGATCACAAAACTCACTACACCTGATGGTTTTGGTGTTCGATTCGACGGTGGCTACGAATCTGGTGACACTGTCAGCCAGTATTACGACAACCTAATTGGAAAATTAATTGTTTGGGGCAAAGACCGCGAGACTGCGATCACGCGAACAATTCGAGCGCTAGAAGAAACCAAGATCGAAGGTCTACATACGACGATTGCTGCCGACCTCGCGATTTTGCGTCATCCAGATTTCGCCGCGACGAAACATTCGACCAAGTGGGTTGAAGAGACTTTGGATTTATCGAAAATTACTTCAACGACCGGTGAGACACAGGCAAACAGCGAGGGTCTAGTTGAGAAAAATACTGTCGTTGAGGTCAACGGAAAACGATTTGATGTCAAAGTTTGGGTTCCGCCATTCGCCGGTGCAGGCGCACCAACAACAAAAACTCGATCTGCCTCGCGTGGCTCAAGTCAGTCTGCAACAGCCGCAAGCGGCACGGTCACTGCGCCAATGCAGGGCACAGTGATTAAGTTGCTCGTAGCTGAAGGTCAAGTTGTGGCAGAAGGCGAAGCAGTTTTAGTGCTTGAAGCAATGAAAATGGAGAATCAAATTCAGGCAGACAAAGCAGGAACAATTAAGAAAATTAGTTGCAAGGCTGGCGACACCGTTGGTGCTGGTGATGTTCTACTCGTTATTGAATAGCTATTGAATAACAGATAATTCACCCCTGTTGATTCGCCCTGTTGATTCGGCCAGAACGAATTACAATAGCGATTATCTATTTTTAATGAAGCGAGCAACGTGACAACCGAAAACGATAACGAGCATCAAGGCACCGGCCAAACCACTGACAGTCGATCTGGCTTTCAAGCTGAGCGCACTCGGAGACTTTCGGCGATTGACGAATTGAAAACGACTGGCGTCAACCCTTATCCATATCGCTTTGATCGCACCCACACACTCGGTGAATTACGCGAAAAGTTTGCACCCCTCGAGCCTGGCAATGAAACCGAAGAATCTGTTTCAGTTGCGGGGCGAATCATGCTTAAGCGAGATCAAGGAAAGCTAATTTTTGTCACGATCCGCGACCGCAGTGCAGACATTCAGTTATTTGTTTCTAAGTCGGTCGTCGGTGATGCTCAGTTTGAAGTAATCAATAATCTCGATCTCGGCGACTGGGTCGGCGCACATGGCTTAATCATGACAACGCGAAAAGGTTAATTGTCCGTCAAAGTTTCGTCAGTTGATTTGCTTTCAAAATCGCTTCGACCGCTGCCCGACAA
>JAPKZT010000313.1 GCA_026393655.1 Actinomycetota bacterium
GCGGGAATATTTTTGGTTATTCTCACATGGGCTTTTCGGCCAGCGAGTAGCAGCGCTCTTGAGACAAGATTGTTTGTCAGATCTTGGTCAGTTGTATTTAGATCGCCAGCGAACTTGCCAGTTATCTCGAGGCCAGTTCGTGAAGGGTCAACAATTAATTCGTCGGCGAGATCGAGAGTCACCATTTCGGCGTCAATTAAATGAAATCCGTCTGCACGCACGCCCGTGACTTTTAAAGAGACCGTGAGTTTGGCTGGTGCGATAAGCGAAACGATTTGTGGGCTCATTGCGCTGACCCCGCCAAGCGACTCTTGATTACTTTGCAAAGTCTTCCCCATGCCGCCAAGTCAAGTTCTTCAGCACGAGATTCAGGGTTCACACCAGCAGATTCAAAATCTGCTGGCAGCGCAACTTCGGCTAGTGCGCGACGCAACATTTTTCTTCGCTTTGCGAAACCCGTGCGCACGAGTGTGAATAGTTCACTTGCTTCAACATCTGTGACCCCAGGTTCGTTTCTTCGGCGAATATCTACGAGTGCCGATTCAACACGTGGTTGTGGAAAGAAAACTGATGCCGACACAGCGCCAACAATTTTGGCTGTTGCCCAGTAATTAATTTTGACGCTGACAGCGCCGTAGGCATCGCTACCAACTTGGGCGACTAATCGATCGGCAACTTCACTTTGCACCATCACTAATAGATGATCTACTTGCGACAGTCCATCCAATATGTCGGCGACAATTGGGGTCGCCAAGTTGTACGGCAAGTTGGCCACAACATGCCAGTGTTTTGACTTTGAGAGCAACGGCTGCCAGTCAAGTTGCATTGCATCTCCGTGGATTATCTCAACATTTGGCAGTGACGCAGTATTTTCTCGCAGCACTTCAACTAATCCATTATCTATTTCGACGGCAACAATCTGTGCGCCAGTTTCGGCAAGTGCGAGTGTTAGCGAACCGAGGCCGGCGCCGATTTCAAGTACAAAGTCTCCAGCTCGCACATCGGCAAGTCGAGCAATCTTCCGAACCGTATTGGCATCAACTACGAAGTTTTGACCGAATGCTCGACGTGGCGCTAGCCCATGTTTGGTTAGTAGCGCAGAAACTTCAGTTCGTGTGAATGTCACCAGGAGACGTTCACTGGGATCGGCGCGTCAACAAGATTTGAAATCCTTTCAAAAACTTTGGTGTGTAACAACGCTGTCGCTCCCGCCGGCATTGTTTCACGGTAAACGTTCGTGCACTTTGTTGTTCTGCCGTTATTGATATTTTTTATCGTTAATGAAATACCAAAAGGCGCTGCTGGCACAAAACAAACGACATCTGGGGCGTTGTCGAAGTTACTAAAAGTTGCAATTAGTTGCAATCCGCTAGTTTCGGTGGCTGGATAAGCGATTTGCGCTGAGCCGTCCTGAACAATTGGCGCAGGGCCACTGAGAATTATCGGAGCGGGTGACTCTTCATCTGAGACAACTCCAGAACTTGGTGCAATCGTGCTAAAGGCAGGGTCAATGGTCGTCGCTGTAGCTACGGATTCAGAGGAATTGCTTGCGCTACAAGATCTTAAAATAGGAAATAAAATTATAGTTATCACTGTCAAAACGACGATCCGTCGGCGCTGAAAAGTCGAAAGTAACAATTTAATTTCTCCCTGTTACTGAATTAGTTCTGCAGTAATTCAAGGCTACGCACATAGCCCTGCGAAAGCAATCAGCGCGTTGCTGGTTGTTTGAATTGCAATCTCATTGATCGACACATTTCGTACTTGCGCTAAACACGCACCGACATCAACGAGATATGCCGGCTGATTCGAAACTCCGCGATGGGGCACCGGTGCGAGAAACGGGCTATCGGTTTCAACGAGCATTTTGTTGGCACTGCAAATTTTTGCAGCATCGCGAATTTCTTCAGCTTTTTTGAATGTAATGATCCCAGAAAATGAAATAAATGCATCACGATCTAGACATTTCTTTGCTTCGACCGGCGAACCCGTGAAGCAATGAAAAATAGTTCGCTCGGGCACACCGCATGAATCAAGAATCTCAAATGTTTCATCCCATGCGTCGCGAGTGTGAATCACGAGCGCAAGGTTGTGTTCGTGCGCCAGTGCTATTTGCGCTGCGAAGATCTCGCGCTGTACCGCACGATCAGAGTGATCATAAAAATAGTCAAGACCACATTCGCCGATCGCGACAACCCGAGGCTGAGTTATTAATTCGTGCAAGCCATCGAGGCCATGCTTTGCATCATGCGGATGCAGGCCGACTGTCGCCCAGACATCTTTGTGTTTTGCTGCGAGATCAATCGCGGCACGCGAAGTTGTTACATCGGTGCCGATGGTGATCATCCGCTTAACGCCTGCGAGACGAGCCGCGTCAAGTGCTGCGTCTGCACCACCAGGAATATCTTCGTAGGTCACATGACAATGCGTGTCAACCCACTCGGGCAATTCGTTTTGCAAACTTGTCATTGCTAAATCTTCTTGCGAGGAAACAGCGGTTCGCCTTTCGTCACGGTCGTGCCACCGGGGTAGCGACCCCATTGTGTATCAGTGCCGACTCGTTGATCAGAAACTTGGCCAGACATTCCGAGTCGTTGCCAAACATCTTGGCAAGTTTTTGGCATTGCTGGGCTTGCCAAAATTGTCACAATCCGCAACGCTTCAAGCGCGTCGCCCATTACCAATTCGAGATCTTTACCTGGCTCCATCTTCCATGGTTCATTTGTTTCAAGGTAAGCATTTGTTGCGCGAATTAGTGACCAAGTGGCATCCAGTGCGCGACTCGGTTGAACGTTGTTCCATTCGGCAATTGTTTCGCTGACACTTTGCGCGGCAATTGCCGCTAGCGGGCTAGTTGAAGACGGTACAGGCCCGATGCCACCACATTTTTTTTCAACAACGGTTGCCACGCGCGCAGCAAGGTTGCCAAAGTTGTTCGCGAGATCTGAGTTGTAGCGCGAGAGTAATCCTTCATAAGAAAAATCGCCATCGTTGCCGTAATTAGTGTCTGCCAAAACGTAATATCTAAAACCGTCCACACCGATTTCATCGATCAAGTCGAGTGGGTTGACGACATTGCCGGTTGTCTTTGACATTTCTCGCCGCCAACTAATAACCAACCGCCAACTGCCCAACCCTTTGGCGGTTCTAAACCTGCAGACATCAACATCGCTGGCCAGTAGACGCAGTGAAAACGAATGATGTCTTTGCCGATGAAGTGATAGTCGACAGGCCAATTAGC
>JAPKZT010000194.1 GCA_026393655.1 Actinomycetota bacterium
ACTGTTAGCTACACGAGTGTTTTAATCGCTCTGGGCTCGCAACTAATCATATTTTTCGTAGCTCTTGTTATATGGTTTTTACGACGGTCCGAATGTCATTCATTCGTGACAATTCAAGATATTTCGGCAATCAAGTGGATTGCAGTAGCGACTCTATTCAGTCTTTCGCCTGAATGGTTTTGGCCACTTCCGATAGCCATAACTATTTCAGCTTTCTTCTTAATGCGAGAATATTGTTGGAGTAAAGGTTTAATCACAAGACTTACTTTTGCAGTTATTTCAACAATCGTTTGCGTCATAGTCTGGCTCTTGGTTCTTAGCTCGCGTCCATTACAGCCAAGGTTATTTGACGATCTGTGGATGGAAATCTGGACATTTAGTTTTGGAAAGTGGGGTTTTTCTCATAATCCGATGATGATGGGCGAGTCCATTTCGTACCACTGGTTTTCATTTGCATGGACCGGTCAAATGACACATTTGACTCTCATCTCGGCAGCAAATTTCGTTCAGTTGCAAGGCGTGGTAGTAATCGCCTTCGCTGTTTCAGTGTTATGTCTAGGAATTATTAGAATTGTCAGCGGGAATAACCGATTGGCAGTTTTTGCAATGTTGATGATAAGTGCAACAGACACTCAGGCGCTTTTTTGGTGGAATCGGTTTTCATTTCTTGCAACTTCATTCGTTTAGTCAGTTTTTTTCATTGTGTCTCGCACTCGGGTTGTTACTGCTACTTATTAGTTGCGACGAGTTTAGTTTTCATCAATCGGCGTGGGTCATTGGTCTGCTGATGCTCGGTGCGATTGGCGCGAAAAGTTCAACTGGAATGTGCGTAATAGTCGGAGTATTCGGCGCATCGATCAGCCAAATCAATTTTAAAAAGAGTACTTTTCGAGCGCAGATCAAAACTTTGCTAATACTTGGAATCTATTCGTTGGTTGGAGTTGTATTGTTTTATGGTTTTGAGAAGTCAGCTTCGGACGCGAAATTAGGACGACCAGCCTGGCCGATCAATGTCTATGGAAATCTATGGAATCTCTATAACGGACCGATGGCACAATACGTGTGGATTGTAATTCTAATGAGTATTGCGCTAGGTGGATTCGGCTTTTTGACATTTATCGCAATTTTGACACGCATGAAATCTGAAAAAAATCTGAGACCTGTTACAGCGTTTCTATTTTTCGCAGGATTAGCGGCTGGCTTCCAAATGTTGTTGGGAGTGGGCGACGCGCGATGGACAACAGCAGATATTTCACTGTATGGGTTTCAGTTTTGGGTTGCAGCAGTGACGATCATAGGAGTGGGAACTGTGCTTCCGACTTTTTCTCGACCGATAAGTAGCAGAAAACAGAAGTGCTTTATTGCTTCCGCAGTCTTAACTGGGGTATTACCGGTTGCGATAAACCATTATTGGAAAGTAGAGATCCATGATCAATTTTGGACATTGTTTTTGTTTAACTTAAAAACTGCCCTGCCATTCGTTGTGGCCTCAGTTTTTTGTGCGTCATCATTTCTATTATTCAAAATAAGTAGACGTCGCGATCATTCGTTCCTTGTTTCGCTGTCCTACGGATTGTTAGCAATTGGAGTATCTAATCTATATCTGTATGTTCAGAATTGGAAAGGTGAAGTTGGTCAAGAATATCGCTCCTGGAGGATTATCGAAGCAAATTACTATCAACCAAATAGCGATAATAATGAAGCTACATCCTGGATTTTGAACTCGACTAATTCGGATTCAATTTTGGCCTCCAAAAATGTTTTAAATGGTTTTTCGCTCTCGGTGATGACCGGTCGACGTGAATTTGCTGGGATTCCATTCACGGAGAGACTTCTCGGAGCACATAGCGAACGTGAAAAAACTAATCGATTTGCAATTGATGAATTCGCATTGAAGGGAAATTGCGATTCATCGCTAAGCCTGAGAGATTCCGGAGTCAATTATTTTTTTGTGAATGTAACTGAGTCGTTTTCGCCTGATATCAAGAGATGTGCTGATGAAGTTTTTCGCAATAAAACTATCGTGATCTACTCATTCAATCTGTCGTAAGACTGAGGGTTCAGAGAGTTCGTCGAGAATATCAAAGTGATTTCGGTTCTTGATTTCAAGCGTTCTGGCGGCGCGTTTGTTCGGAGATTGAGACCAAACTTTGGCAAACTCAATTGATTGTCGCTTGAATTCGTCAGTCTCGTTTTCGCCCCAGATAACTGATATCGGTGTATTTTTTGCCGAAGAAACGTGATGAATTGGCGATAGGCGCTGAGTTTTTTCGGCGTCAAGTCTCACCGCTTCGTTGACTGACATGTACATAATTGGTTCAAGATCAAAAATTCCAGAGACCAATATTGCGCCCATGAACAATGCTGCCGATGGATCGCACATTGCCATCGCAGCCAACTGCGCACCGGCTGAATGCCCAACCAGCACAATATTTTGAGGTTGATGTAATGCTGTCAAGAAATCAATTGCTCGTGAAGTTTGATCAACGAGCACGTCAAGCGTTTCGTCGGGGCAAAGAGAGTAGTTAATTGAAGCGACAGAATATCCGAGTTGTTGCCACTTTGGTGTTAAAAAGGTACCGTCGTCTGCAGACAGTCTGCGCCAAAAACCACCGTGAATGAAAACTATTAGTTTTTTTGATTCGCGATCAATCGCTGGTGCGTACCACAACCACTCGTCAGGATGATTGCCATAGATGAGTTTTTGATGCAAAGTTGCTTTGCGTGCAGCTTCGCCTCGTTGTCGGTAACTATCTAAATAAATTTGGATATCGGGAATGCGCGAAGCAGGTGTGTACTCTCGCTCCAAACTTTCAGCGTCAAATGCGCGATAAACCATGTAGCAAATTTAATCGGACTTAGCGTCTCTGTGGAGCGGGTGACGGGGATCGAACCCGCATAACGAGTTTGGAAAACTCGGACTCTAGCCATTGAGCTACACCCGCAAACTTACGGTTCTATTTTAATAACAAGATACTAGTGACCGCAGATGCGCACTTGGCTTAGTCGGCTAATATTTCAGTGATGATAGGCAAGCTTTTACGTAAAAAATTTGCCGGTGTGCAGCAACCGCTAGGACGCTGGATTATTCGTCATGTCCTCGAACTTGTCGTTCTATCCCCAGCAATTCTCATCACTTGGCTCTGGCTAAAACTCCGCAAGCGTGAGATCTTAGTCATCGGTGAATCTCCGGTAATTTCAAGATTTGTTGCTCCATTGGAGCCGGAACTTCGGCGGCGCTCAGTCATTCCAAAAATGCTAGATCGGACGATAGTTCTGAATCTTTGCACAGATGCAAACTCACACATCCGCCGGATGTACGACCGAATTGTTGATATTTATGGTGAGGAAAAGCGGCTTCGTCGGCGTGTTATTTGGTGGGCTAGCCGGGTTGGATTCGACTACAAATTTCTAAAAGAAGACAAAAGCGACGAAATTTGGTCGACGAATATGCGGATACATGAATTGACCGACAAAGAAAATAACGAAGGTACTGAGTTTCTTTCTGACTTGGAGATTAATGAAGCTCAAGGATTTATATGTTATGCAGTTCGTACAGGGTCTTATTATTTAAAACTTGCCAAAAGTGGCGTGTCAGTCAAGCCTAGAAGTGTGCGTAACCCTAGTGAGGAGCTTTATTTAGATGCGCTAACACGAATCGGTGGCTCCGTTGTGCCAATTTTTCGCATGGGTAAAGACATAGAAAACGCTTTAGATTCCAAGAAATATCCGTCTGTGATTGATTACGCAACTAGGCAACGATCTGATTTGTTAGATGTGTTCCTACTTTCGCGTTGCAAGTATTTGCTTGTTGGCAACACAGGACTTTTTTGGATAAGTGCAATTTTCGGTAAGTCAACGTTGCATTGCGACTTATACGACATTCGACATCAAGTTTTGACCCGCGATTTAATGATTTTTCAGAAGGTTTGGTACATCAGCGAGAATCGGTTAGCGACAGTTTCTGAGATGTTGAAAATGAAATCAGAATATTCTGATGAGCGTCACCAAGCGCATTTGGGAGTGGAGCTAGTTAAAAATACAGCCGATGAGATTTATGCTGCATGTCAAGAGATGAACTCTAGAATTGAGAGCACTTGGAAATCAACACCAGAAGACGAAGAACTTCAACAGAGATATTTAGATC